>URUQ01000086.1 GCA_900551145.1 uncultured Eubacteriales bacterium | reverse complement strand
TCAGATGTGTATAAGAGACAGGTATATCACCGACCGCTATCTGCCCGACAAGGCCATCGACCTTATCGACGAGGCGGCTTCGAGAAAGAAAATTTTCAATTTTACCACACCGCAAGAAATACGCGATTTGGAGGGGAAAATCAAGCAAGCCGACCTCGATTTGAGCGAGGCAAAGCGCAGAGATAATTTCGAACTTTGCGCCAAATATAAGGCACTTCGCGACGATTATATCGAAAAGCGCGAAAAAGCAGAGATAGAATGGAAGGAAAAATGCGCCTCTATGACGCTGTCCATAGGAGAGGACGAGATTGCCGAAGTCGTAGGCAATTGGACGGGTATCCCCGTTAGCAAAATCACGCAGGGAGAGAGCGAAAAACTCGTCAATCTCGAAAAAGTTTTGCAATCGAGAGTCATAGGTCAAGACGAAGCGTGCTTGGCGGTGGCAAGGGCAATCAAGCGCGCGAGAGCGGGACTCAAAGACCCCAAACGCCCCATCGGTTCGTTTATATTCCTCGGCCCGACGGGCGTTGGTAAGACGGAACTTGCAAAGGCACTTGCGGGTACGCTTTTCGGCGACGAAGACTTGCTTATCCGCGTGGATATGAGCGAGTATATGGAAAAGGACAGCGTGTCAAGACTTATAGGTTCTGCCCCCGGTTTGGTAGGCTTCGAAGAGGGCGGACAACTCACGGAAAAAGTGCGCAGAAAGCCGTATTCCGTGGTGCTTTTCGACGAAATCGAAAAGGGACACCCCGATATCTTCAACATCTTGCTTCAAATCCTCGAGGACGGCATACTCACGGACAGTCACGGTCGCACGGTGAGCTTCAAAAACACGGTGGTTATCCTCACGTCCAATATCGGCGCGAAAGAGGCGTCCGAGCCTCGCCACACTCTCGGTTTTGCAAGCGCGCAAGCCACCGAAAACGAGACGGAGCGCAATAGAGAAAGACATATCCAAGCGCTCAAAAGTGCAATGAAACCCGAGATTATCAACCGTATAGACGAGATTGTCGTGTTCAAGAAGTTGGACAAGGAAAACATTGTCAAGATTGCAAATCTTATGTTCTCGTCGCTTGCAAAACGCCTTGAAGAAAGAGGCGTAAGCGTTGAGATTGCGGACAAAGCAAAGGAGTATATCGCAAACGTCGGTTACGACGCCGAATACGGCGCAAGACCGCTTCGCCGCACTATCCAAAGGCTTGTCGAGGACAAACTCAGCGAAAAACTCATACGCGGTGAAATAGGCGCAAACGACAAAGTAAAAATCGATTGCGACGGCGATAAACTTACTTTTGAAAAAGCGTAAGCAAAAATGCGTTTTGCTATTGAATAATAAAAATATATTTGCTATAATGCATATATAAAGAACTAGGAGGTTACTTTATGAGAATCGAAATTTTTGGCAAGAACTATAACCCAAGTGATTCACTCAAGGCAATCACCGAGAAAAAGTGCGCAAAACTCGAAAGACGTTTTGCAGACGAAGACGCTGAAGTCAAGTTTACCGTCACGTACGAGAACGGTGACTACACCACGGATATGGTGGTTACAAGCAAAGGCTTGACCTACCGCGCGCAAGCGGTGTCCGGCTCTCCGTTCGACAACGTGGACGAGGTTATCCCCAGACTCCTCGGACAAATGAGAAAGCAAAAGGACATTTGGGACAAAGACAAAAAAGGCACGCCCAACGTTTACGACGAGAGCGAAGAAGTATAATATATTGCGCCTGTATTTTGCGGGTGAAGAATAAAAGGAAATGCCCTCGTTTTTCAGAGGGTGAAAAGAGCAGATGAAAGTCGGAATATCGACAGCTACGTTTTTTACAAAAGAATTGACCGAGAACTCGTTCTCGGTCATTCAACGCTGTGGAGGGGACACCGCCGAGGTGTTTCTTACCACTTTTTGTGAGTACGAAAGCGAGTTCGGACGTCTTTTGGCAGAGAGAAAGGGCAGTCTCGATATATACTCGGTGCACGCACTCAACACCGAGTTCGAACCGCAACTTTTCAATATCGCACCGCGCACTTACGAGGACGCGGAAAAGATATTCCGCAAAGTGCTTACCGTGGGCAATATTATAGGCGCAAAAGCGTACACCTTCCACGGACAACCGAGGCTCAAACGCAATCAGTGCTTCGACCCCGTTTTCGTGGGAAAACGCATGGCAAAACTCGGTGATATCGCAAGTGAATACGGCATAAAATTATGTCTTGAAAACGTACATTGGGCGACTTTCAACACGCCCGATTTTTATGAGAAAATGCGCTCGTACGCTCCAAATGTCGGCACCGTGCTCGACGTGAAGCAAGCAAGACAATCGGGATACGATTGGCGAGAGTATCTTGCCGTTATGGGAAATAGTCTCAAAAACGTGCATTTGAGCGACGTCAAAGACGGTGAGATTACGATGGTCGGAAAAGGAGAATTTCCGTTTGACGAGCTTATCGCAAGGCTCAAAGACGGCGGATACGACGGACCGCTCATCATCGAACAATACGCAAAAAATTACGACTCTTACGACGAAGTGGCGGAGTCGGTGAAATATTTGAAAAATCTTTTGGAGGCATAAGTATTATGCAATTGAAGTTTGACTTTAACAATATGATGCAATCGTCCATAGGCGAGCAAGGCATCACCGAAAAAGAGATAGAAAGCGTTCTCGACAAGGCACAAGACAGTTACGCTTACTTCGAGAAAAACCGTGGTACGGGCTGGATGGGTTGGTCGGAACTTCCGTACAATCAAGAAGATATCGTACGCGATATTATTTATACGGCGGCGGAAGTGCGCGCGCATTACGACAACTTTGTGGTGCTCGGTATCGGCGGAAGCGCACTCGGTCCTATGGCGGTGTTCAACGCGCTTTGCCATTTCAGATACAACGACCTCGACGCAAAGAAAAGAGGCGTGAAATTCTACGTTGAGGACAACGTAGACCCCGAAAGAATGTTGGCACTTCTCGACGTTATCGACGTTGAAAAGACTATGTTCAACGTCATCACCAAGAGCGGTGCGACGTCCGAGACCATGAGTCAATATCTCATCATCACGGATATCCTCAAAAAGAGATGCGGTGACGATTGGGCAAAGCATATCATCGCAACGACGTCTCAAAGCAAGGGCAACCTCATCAAACTCGCAAAGAAAGAGGGCTTCAAGACCTATTATATTCCCGACGGCGTAGGCGGACGTTTCAGTGAACTTTGCCCGGTCGGACTTCTTCCGGCGGCGGTGCTCGGCATCGATATCATCGGACTTTTGCGCGGTGCGGCGGAGATGGACAAGGCGTGCAACTCATCCAATCCGTACAAGAACCCCGCTTTGATGGCGGCAACGCTTCAATATATCGCAATGGAGCAAAAAGGCAAAAACATCTCGGTTATGATGCCGTATGCGGACAGCCTTAAACTCATTGCGGACTGGTATTGCCAACTTTGGGGCGAGAGCCTCGGCAAGGCTGTCGATTTTGACGGCAACGTCGTGCATAAGGGACAAACGCCCGTCAAGTCTTTGGGCGTCACCGATCAACACTCGCAAGTGCAACTTTACACCGAAGGTCCGTTTGACAAAGTGGTCACGTTTATCGGCGTAAAGAAGTACAGAGGAGACGTTGTTATCGCAAACGGTGCGGAAGAATTTGCGGACGTCAACTTCCTTTGCGGACACACGATGGGTGAGCTTATCAACACCGAAAGAGAAGCGACGGAGTACGCGCTCACTCGCTCCAAACATATGAACCGCACCATTATGCTTGACGAAGTCAATGCGGTATCGATAGGTCAATTGCTTATGTTCTTCCAACTCGAAACCGCATACTGCGGAAAGATGCTCAACATCGACACGTTCAATCAACCGGGCGTCGAAGAGGGCAAGAACGCAACGTACGCAATGTTCAACAGAGCGGGCTACGAAGCAAAGAAGGCGGAACTCGAAGCCGCTCCCAAGAAGAATAGCAAATACATCATCTGATTATGTTGGAACTCGTCGGCGTAAGCAAACAGTATCTATACGGTGCGAGGGTGCTCGGCTCGTTGGATATGAAGATAGAGGACGGCAAAATACTTGCCTTGCTCGGTGACGAATTGAGCGGAAAAACCACCTTTTTGAAGGTGGTTGCGTCCGTTACCGATTGTGAGGGCAAAGTGCTTTTTGACGGTGAGCCTATCGACAAAAAACCCGACGACGTGATTATGGTGTTTGACGATTTGGCTATGTTTGAAAATCGTACTTGCTACTATAATCTGGCATATCCGCTTATTATCCGCGGATACGATAAGGACAAAATCAAGCAAATCGTAAACGACTGTGCCGAGAAAACGGGCGTTGTTGCTATACTTTACGACAAGGCAAAAAAGACTTCTCTTATAGACCTCAAAAGGCTTGCGATTGCAAGGCTGTTTTTAAGACCTGCCAAAGTCATACTCGTCGACGATATAACGAGAGGGCTTGACAAGGACGAGGCAATAGTGCTTTGGAGCGAAGTTGCGCCTATCTTGCAAAATATGGCAAGAGAGGGCAAAATCGTGATTTTTGCAACGCGCGACAAGGATGAGGCGCTTTCGATTGCCGATAAAATTGCAGTTATGCATTACGGGGAAGTGAAGCAAGCAGGCACGTACGAGCAAATACTTGCCAATCCATCCAACGTGTGGGCGGTGCAAGCGTTTGATAACGACTATCGCTTTGAAAAGGCGCATCTCGACCAAAAGGACGGAAAACTCGTTGCGACGACGCTCGACAACTACGATATCGACCTGTCTCACCTCGACGGCAAGATTGCCACGGGGTATATCGGCAAAGACGTTTTCGTCGGCTGGGCAAGCGATTGCTACGACGTAAACGGAGATAGAAAAGAGAGTGTGCAAAACTCTATCCGCACGCGAAACGGATACGAATTGCGCACAAAATCGGGCGTAGTGCACTGCAAGCAAATGCTTGACGAGGTCGGCACTTTGCCTGTGAAAAATTGCGCAAGGGTGTACGATTTTGCAAGCGAAAACAGCATTATAAAGGACGTTTTATGATAATATTGGGCATTGATCCCGGTCTTGCGACTATGGGGTACGGGGTGATAAACGCCGTCAAAGGCAACTATTCCGTAATAGATTACGGAGCGGTCGTCACGCCCAAAGATTGCACTTTGCCTCAACGCCTCAAACAACTCGAAGAGGGCGTGCAAGAGCTTATCGAAACGTTCAAACCCGACAATATCGCAATAGAGGAACTGTTCTTTTCAAAGAACGTCACCACCGGTATTGCGGTGTCCGAGGCAAGAGGCGTGATTTTGCTCACGGCGGTGAAGGGACTCGGGGACGAGGTGTACGAGTATACGCCCAACCAAATAAAGCAAGCGGTTACGGGCTATGGCGGTGCGGACAAAATGCAAATGCAACATATGGTTCAAGCACTGTTGCGTTTAAAGAGCGTTCCGCGCCCCGACGACGCGGCAGACGCCCTCGCAGTTGCTATATGCCACGCTCAAACGAGCAGAATGACGACAAGCTTTAAGGTGCAATAACAAATTGGGAGTAGACAAAAATTAATAATTAATAATTATTAATTAATAATTAAGGGCGGTACACCCGCACCCGAA
>URUQ01000085.1 GCA_900551145.1 uncultured Eubacteriales bacterium | reverse complement strand
CGGCAGCCTCAGATGTGTATAAGAGACAGAATGAAAACAACTTGGAGGTACAAATATGAGCAAATTTTCAGTTGCAATGAAACGCTTTGGCGGTTTTATGAAGCGCAACGCATTCTATTTTCTTATCGTATTGTGTATAGCGTCCGTTGCTACGGTCATCGCTTTGGCGGTCACTCGCAACAACGGTTTGCCCGACGGCGGAGCGACGGTCTCACCCAATCCCGATACGCCCGTCATCAATCCCGACGGTGACGTCAAAAACCCCGACGTCGAACCGGAGCCCGTCGATGAAAAACTCAAATTTTTTATGCCTTGCAACGACGGTACGGTAAGTAAAAATTTCAGCGACACCGCGCTCGTGTGGAATCCCACGCTCAAACAATATTCCGCCCATCTCGCACTCGACTTTACGTCTGAAGACCAAAACGTGTTTTGCTCGGCGGACGGATTTGTCAAGGAAGTCGGCTACAACACGCTTGACGGCAATTACGTAGAGATAACCCACAAAGACGGTTACGTCACGAGATACCTATCCCTCTTAGAGCCTTGTACACTCAAAAAGGGTGCGAGCGTCAAGCAAGGTCAACTTCTCGGAAAGATGTCCTCTTCGCAAGGCAGTGAGAGCGCAGACGGTGCGCATCTACACTTCGAAGTGCTCAAAGACAACGTTCTCGTCAACCCCGCGGACTTGCTTATCTCTTCGGAAAAATAACCAAAACGCAAGTTAATATCGCAAAAAGCCGTTGCTAAAACGGCTTTTTGCGATAATTATCGGATAATCTATATCATATTTTCACCGTCTACGAAATAACGGAAGATAATATCCGTTATTATATACCGACAAAGAAAAAGCACGACCAAACAGTCGCGCCTTTTGCATGCCTTTTTATATAGTCTTTGATTATTTGAGCATCGAAACGATGTCTTTTACTTTGTCAAAAACGTAGTCGGGTTTGATTTTGGACGATGGCAACATATCGGAGGTCGTTTCACCCGAAAGCACCAACACGGATACGAATCCGCAGTTCTTTCCAAACGCAACGTCCGTATAAAGTCTGTCCCCCACCATTGCTATTTTTTTTGCGGGAAGATTGTACTTCATCGCAAGGCGCTCCCCCGCGATCTTGTGCGGTTTGCCCATAACGATGTCCGGAGTGCGACCTATTGTCAATCTTATTGCTTCGATAAGCGAGCCGATGTCCGGCATCGGACACTCGGGTGCGGGGCAAAAATAGTCGGGGTGCGTCGCAATGTACGGAAGTCCGTTGTTGACGTATTTGCAGAACTTGTAAAGTCTGTCGTAAGTAAGCGACGTATCGAAGCCGATAACGCAAATATCGGGGTCTTCGTCAACGACGTCTATACCGTATAGTTCGAACTCGTTTTTCAATCTTTCGTTGCCGAGAAGAAATACTTTTTTGCCTCTGTAATTGTCGAGAATGTATTCGCAAGTCACTTGACCGCTTGTATAAATCTCGTCCGCATACGTGCGCAAGCCGAGGTTGTTGAGTCTTGCGATATAGTCGGTGTGCATTCTCGACGAATTGTTAGTAAAAAAGCAAATTCTCTTACCCATCGCGCGCAATTCGTTGATAGCGGCAAACGAGCCTTCGATTTCGGTATCGCCGATATACACCGTGCCGTCAAGGTCGAATACGAATAATTCTACGTCTTTGATATTTTTCATTTTGTCCTCTGTAACCGCCTTATGCGGATCAACCTATCTTTTTGAGAATACCGCTTGCATACGCGTATCCGAGAAGATTGTCGCTTTGCGCCCCCGCAAGAGCAAGCGTGTGAAGCATCTCTTTTGCGCTTATTTCGCTTTTGAGCCAATACCCCGCGTCGGGATAGAGTCTGCGCCAAAATCGTTGCATACCGTGCAAGTCTATGCCGGAAAGTTTTTCAAGCAAATCCATACGATATTCGCTCAATATATAGTTAATTCTAAAATACCCGTTAATATCAAAAAAGTCAACGCATTTGCTCTCATTTGACACGCCGAACGGTAAAGACGCGATTTCGTCAAGCGCGTCACTCACGTAAGCCGGTGGCATGGCGTCTATCGACGGCGCGCCGAGGAATGCGGAATAAAACGCAGTTATAAGGCTTGCGCATAAAAATTTATATTCACCGAGAAGTCTCGGTTTCTTGCCTTGCGAAAGTGCTTTGGCATACAAGAGTTTTGCCATCTTATCCGCACTGTCGTCACCGCACTTTTCGCTCGACGCTTTGAGTAGCATATAGGCAAGCTCGGCGTTGTCAACCTTTGCGCAAGCAGTCATATTCGTTTGCTTTTCGGCAGTCATATCTTGATTTTCGGCGGATAATACCTTATTTGCAAACACCCTCTCAAATGCGGTAAACGACGACGCAAGCAACAGTCCGTATCCCGACGCAATGCACTCTTTCGGGCTTTTATCAATTATTTCCGTATCAATAAACACTTGTTTAGGCGATTTCTCACGCATTATCTCGTCGCACGAGGGCGTGCACATAAACAGCGCCCAATCGATATTTTTAGCGTTGCAAACCCTCTTCGCAACGCGTGTCGCCTTTGCTTCACCGACGCCGAAAACGAACCGCACGTATTCAGGAATTGTTTCTATATCGACATTCTCACCACTACAGTCATCTGCCTTTATTTCGGATGCAAACACCCTATATCCTCCCCTTTTAAGCTCTTGCATAAGAGCCTCCGCAACGTCTTTTTGTTCCTCTTCATAAATAACGAAAAGCGCACCCTCTTCAAAGACCGTGCGCACTCTCGGCAATATTTCCTTAATTATTTTACTGCCTATAAATATGTCCGTGTCTTTGACGGTGCGTCTTTTGATTTGCAAATTTTCCATACGTACCTCCGCTTATAACGTTACCATTTTCAGAAGAGGATTTTTTGCGGTTTTTTGTTATTATTTAAGCGATTTTGTCAAACTCATTTTTTTAGATAAGTCTTGCACTTTGTCGAAAATGCCGAGTCTTTGACGCTTATTTGCGAATTGGCACATAGACCTGAATTGTTAAAAGCGCAATCGCTTGCGGCGCATTGCACAAGGCTTTCGAGATCCTTGTCGTAGATATCGTCACCCGCTTCGACGTCCGCAAAATTTTGAGCAAGCGCACCTCCCTCTCTCTTAATACGACTGATGCATTTTGCGTTTTCGCTGATGGAGATTACACCCGCAAGGCATACGCCTTTGAGATTATGTTCACAGTTTGATGTTGCACAATTGATTTTTTCCATATTGCCTCCTTTTTGATTAGTATGCCCAAAAGCGCAACTTTTACACGCGAACGTACTTTTTTTAACACTAACCGTGACGACGATACCGTTATCTCTATTTTTTATTTATCATAGCGGGCTATATATAGAAATTTGCGTATTTTTACCGAATTTCTTGCGTTTTTATCGCAATTTTTTTTCAATTTTCAGTGTTATATCCGTTTATGTTGAAAATTGCTTCGACGTGTGATAAAATATACATGATAAAAAAGACGCTTGTCGCAAAAGGAGTTTATATGAAAGTTATACTTCTCAAAGATATGAAAGGCACGGGCAAAAAAGGCGATATCATCGAAGTCAACGACGGATACGCACGCAATTTTCTTATAAAGAAAGGTTTTGCCCAAGAAGGCACGCAACAAAACATCTACGTTGCAGAGCAACGCAAAAAAGCATACGAAGCAAAAATCGCAGCAGAACGCAAAGAAGCGCAAGAGCTTGCCTCAAAGCTCAAAGCACTCACTGTCAAAGTCAGTGCAAAAGGCGGAGAAAACAACGGTAAGATGTTCGGCTCGGTCACAAGCGAAATGATAAGCGAAGCACTTTCCGCACTCGGCTATGAAGTTGACAAGAAGAAAATCGAGATTAAGGAAAGTATCCGCGACTTCGGCAACTTCGAAGTGCTTTTGAGACTCTACCCCGAAGTTACTCAAACGCTCAAAATCGAGGTCGTTCGCGCCTAAACTATGGCAAGATACGCAACCGACTTGGGCATAGGCGATTACATCGTTTTTCAAGACACCGACGATTATGCGTTTTCGCAAGACTCGGTGTTTCTTGCAAATATGGCAAAACTCTCCTCTTCCGACGCCGTTTTGGACCTCGGATGCGGTTCGGGAATTTTGTCAACGCTTGCCCTCGTAAAAAAACATGTCAAAAAAGCGGTGGGAATAGAACTTCAACCCCGAGTAGCGGATATGGCGCGTGATAGCGCGATACAAAACGGCTTGCAAGACAAGTTCGAGGTGATATGCGCCGATGTAAAGGATATTCGTTCTATCCTCAAAGCGGAAAGTTTTGACAAAGTTCTTTGCAATCCGCCATATTTCACAAATAGTGGTAACTCCGGTCAAAAAAGCGTTTCAGACGAAGGAAACGACGCCCTCAACATTAATGCCAAAACAGAAAAAAGCGTTTCACGCACGGAAAGCACCGCCACCCTCGACGATTTCGTAAAAGGTGCGTCATACGCCTTGCGCTTCGGCGGAGACGCTTGGTTCGTCATCAAGGCGGATAGAATGGCAAGCCTTATATACTCGCTCAAATCTTACAATCTCGAACCAAAAGAGGCAACTCTCATCTATCCCAAGCCGACTTCCGATGTTGACGTCGTCATAATCAAGGCGCGCAAAGGAGCAAAGGAAGGCTTGAAAATATCTCCGTTCTTCGTAACGGATGACAATGGCGAATACACCGACAAGTACAAGGAGACGTACGCATAATGGCAAAACTTTATATAGTCGGAACACCGATAGGCAATTTGGCAGACGTAACTTTGCGTGCGCTCGACACCCTCAAAAGCGTGGACGTCATTGCGTGCGAGGACACTCGTCATTCATTGCCCTTTTTGCAAAAATACGATATAAAAGCAACGCTCGTAGCCTATCACAAATTCAACGAAGCCGAGTGTAGCGAACGCCTTATTTCTATGATAGAAGAAGGCAAAAACGTCGCAATAATCACCGATGCGGGTATGCCGTCTATCAGCGACCCCGGCGCGGAACTCATTGCAAAATGTCACGATAAAGGTGTTGACATAGAGACTGTCCCCGGTCCGACGGCATTTGCGACCGCTATTGCGTATAGCGGAATAAAAGCAAGCGGTTTCACTTTTTTAGGGTTTTTGCCTGAGAAAAACACCGATAAAGTGTCGATTTTGTCAAAAGCGTCACTTTCGGGCTTGCCGATAATACTATACGTCGCACCGCACGATTTGACCAAAACGGCAAAGACTTTGCTCGACGTTCTCGGAGACCGCACCGTATACGTCGCACGCGAACTTACCAAAATACACGAAAGCCTCACAAAGACCACCCTGTCAAATTTTGAGTGCGAAGAGCGTGGAGAAATCGTTATGATTATCGAAGGCGCAACGGCGAAAAATCCCCTCAACGACTTATCCATAGCCGACCATATCAAACACTATATCAACCTCGGCATCGACAAAAAAGACGCCGTCAAAAAAGTCTCCCAAGATAGAGGTGTTCCCAAAAACGAGGTGTATCAACAAGCCCTCAATTTATAATTGCGCTAAATTTATAATTGTGCTAAATAGCGAAAGGACACTCGTAATGAGTGTCCTTTTTATAATCACATCAATGCAACTTTCCCCCTTCCTCACGGTGTTTCCCCCATTCCGTTCCCCCTCTACACTTCGTTTGAGGGAACCCACGGAACTGCTCCGCAGGGGGCAACACTCGGCACG
>URUQ01000084.1 GCA_900551145.1 uncultured Eubacteriales bacterium | reverse complement strand
TTTGCGCCGTAGGCGCAAGTTGTGGAATATTCCGCAATTATTAATTATTAATTATTAATTTTCGTTTTCCTCGTTGGATTTTTGGCTCTCGATGATTTGGCGATCAATTTCGTCAACGGGTTCGTCATCGTCCTCGACTTCTTGAGTCGGAACAACTTCCGCCGCCTTGTTTACGTCGCTTGACTTTTGCATAAGTGCCGTAAACGACTTGGACGCAAACATCACGCTTCCAGCGACGAGCGCAATGAGCATATCGACAAACGCAAACGAGTTGTACGCCAAGCTGTATGCGATTGCCGTGCCGTACTTGTCAAGGTCTGCATAGTCGGCAAAAGCAAATACGCCCGAGCAAACGTGGCAAGCGTATCTCAACACAACCGCAATAACGCCGCCGAGTAAGAAAGCAACCACTTTTTTGTCCTTGAAAACGCCCTTTTCCATAAATATGCCGCTTACGCCGATAAGACCGAAAGCGAGCGGATAATCGAGCAAGAACTGCATCGGGTGGATAATATACGGGTCTTGCAAGGCTTGCAAAACGCCGTAAATCGTGCATACGATAAGTCCCCTTCTCGTGCCGAACATACAGCAGTAAATCATAAGCGGAAGAAGGCTTGCGAACGTGACCGAACCGCCTTGAGGAAGTTTGAATATACGCGCGTAAGAGAGAGCAAACGAAAGTGCAATCGAAATTGCGCCGTACACGATAGAGCGAGTGTCGCTCATCTTGCGTTTGTCGCCTACAAACCACATCACGACCATTATCGCCATAAACACTACTGCGGACACAATCATACCGACGAGATTTGCGTTTGGATAATACTCCGCAACGTCGCCGTAGTATTGCGCCATAAGCACCATTGTGGCAATAAAACAACCAAGCACCGCCACCGCCGTGACTATAAAGGAAATTTTGACCGCTTTATCGTTGAAAAGCGAGCTTACGAGCATTGCAATCGCGCCTGCTACGACGGTTATGAGCGTTGCGAGAATGGGATAGAAAAGTTTTGCTTGCATATCGTCGATATTGCATTGAAATTTGACGTAAGCAACCACGACAACCATAGTTACCGCAAAGCCCGTAACTATACCGACGGCGTATTTTTTGAAGTCGGCAAACTTCTCTTTTTTGAAATGCCATACGAGAAGCCCTATGGCGATAAACGCCGCAACGATTGCCACGGCAAGATAGAGTGCGACGTATTGCAGTTTGTCACTCAAAGTCTCGATATCCATAAAAAAAGTCCTCCAAAAACTTTGCTTTGGGGAACTTGAATAGACAAAAACAATTTATATTTTGCTTTTTGCTTCCTTACGCGAGGATTATCTCACAAGTTTGAGGGTATCATCTCAGCCATACGGCACCCCTAGCAGATATTATTGTACACTTACTCCACTCCACTGTCAATCACTTTAGAAAACGCGGAAAAAAATTTGCAATTGCACTCACTTTGGACGATTTTCTTGACTTGAAATACGATAAGTATTATTATTTTGGTATCAACATAGGAGAAAAAGCAATGAAGAAAATGAAGAAACCCGAATTCAAACTTTGGAAAGAATTCAAAGCATTCATCAACAGAGGCAGTGTTCTCGATCTCGCCGTTGGTATGATTATCGGCAGTGCTTTTACCGCAATAGTAAACGCACTTGTCAAAGGTATTCTCCAACCGCTCATCAATATGATTCCTCTTGGCGACGGCAAAAGTTTACAAGTCGTGTTGAGAAATCCCGTCGTGGACGAAGCGGGAACAGTTATAAAAGAAGCTGTTATCATGGACTTTGGCGCAATTATAAGCGCAATTATTACGTTCTTACTCACCGCCATTGTCTTATTTGCAATCATCAAACTTATCAATTCGATTAAAGGCGGATTTACGGGACTTAAACGCGATACCAAATTTATCGAATCCCTCACAGACGAAGAGAAAGCGACCATCAAAGGCAAAATTCCCACCAAGAAAGAACTCCGTGCAATCAAAGCCGCCCGCGATGAAGCACAAGCCAAAGCAGACGCAGAAGCAGCTGCGGCAGCAGCAGCCGCAAAGCCCGAAACCACCGACGATTTGCTACGCGAAATCCGCGACCTTCTCAAAGCGCAACAAGTGGAAAAGGCAACCGCTCTTCTCGAAGAGAAAGAGAATAAGTAATAATTTGAACAAACTTGTTAAAAAAGATTTACCGCTTATTTATAAGCGGTTTTTCTTATTATATTGACTTTAATTATAAAAAATGGTATCTTAATGCGGTACGACTCGAACTCGGAGAGAATATATGACAAACACTCTTTTAAGTATGATGGAAGGAAACGGCACCGCCGCATATATCGTCCTTTTGGCACTCGGCATTCTTCTCGTGGTGAAAGGCGGAGATTGGTTCGTGGACGCGGCAAGCTGGATTGCGGAAGTATCGGGCATTCCGTCATTTATTGTCGGCGCAACGATAGTGAGCGTTGCAACCACACTTCCCGAAATATTGGTGTCGAGCATATCCGCGGCGCAAGGACAGGCGGAAATGGCAATCGGCAACGCGCTAGGTTCGGTCAACTGCAACATTGCGTTGATTATGGCAATCTCGCTCGCATTTACCTATCCCACCATTAAGCGAAAAGATTATATAGCAAAAATCTCCATATTGATTGCAACGATTGCGGTTTTGTGGGGCTTGAGCGCGTCGGGAGATTTCAGTTGGTGGAACGCAATTATCTTGCTTGCGCTTTTCGTGTCGTTCATCATCGAAAACCTCATCAGCGCAAAAAAACACTCCGACAACCTCATTAACGACAAAGACTTCGCAACGCTCAAGGAGAATCAGGCAAAAGGCAACGGAATTTTGTTTGACTATTTCCAAAAACTCGAATCGAGAAAAATCACTCTCAAGAAAACCGGAATAGTAATCGAGAAAAAAGATATTGCCAAAAACGTCGTTATGTTCTTGCTCGGCGCAGTTGCAATCTTCTGCGGAGCGCAACTTATGTGCGACAACGGCGCGCAACTTGCAAGAGAATTGAAAGTACCTGAAGGCATTATAGGCGTAACGATTCTCGCAGTCGGCACTTCTCTACCCGAACTGGTTACGGCAATAACCGCAATAATCAAGAAAAAGAGCGATTTGTCCGTCGGTAACATTGTCGGCGCAAACATCATCGACCTTTCGTTGATACTCCCCATCTGCACGTTTATTACTCTCGGCAAGACGGGACAACCGCTCCCCGTAGACGCACAATCGCTGACGATAGACTTTCCGTTCTGTCTTGCGGCGGCAGGCTTTGCACTTATCCCCGCATTGATAATGGGCAAATTCAAACGTTGGCAAGGAATTATACTGCTTTGCGGCTATGCCACATACATAACGTTGCTTATACTCAACACGGTAAAAGTAATAAATATTTTTTAAGATACTATAAACTATATTTAAGACGTTCAACTACGTTTTAGTGAGTGGTATAACTCCATCGCACGGCGTTTTAGTACGGGGTGTAGTTTGTTAGAGCACAATTCACAAAGAGGTTTCAATACAAATTCGCGATTTTGCATATCGATGTGCGGTACGCACAAATCGTCGTCCTCTATTATCAAATCGTCGTAAAACAAGATATCGATATCGAGAGTGCGGTTGCCCCACCTCTCTTTACGATCGCGGTCTCCGTCCTTTTCTATTTTCATAATCGTATCGAGCAACTCGTGAGGAGTATACAAAGTCTTGCACTTCACCGCGCTGTTGACAAAGGTATCCGTTGCGACGTTCCCATAGGGTGCGGACTCCATTCTCCCGCTTTCTTGGACGTCCTTGAAATTGTCGTCCGCCTTCAATCTGTCTATCGCAAAATCGAGGTATGCGTTGCGATCGCCCATATTTGATCCGAGCGCGAGATAAACATCGTGCCACCAAAGTTCCGTGCTTACCGCGACGTAATCGAACACACCGCTCATAGGTGCGTCGGGCTTTTTGACGGTGAGTTTCACACCGCTTGCAAGAGGGTAGGTTTTTAGCAAAAGCAACGCGCTTCTTTTAGCAAGAGTTTCTATCAAATCAAAGCAATTGTTTTCACAAAACGACCTTAAAGTCTTTTTTACGGCACTATAACTTATGGTTTGCGTCAAATCGTCATTTTTGGCGCACTTTGAAAAATCCGTATAAATCTCTGCCGTAAACAAAAATCTTTGCGGATTTACCTTCTCTTCGGGATTGACTCCGTGGCAAGCGACCACTTCAAAATCTTTAAGCGTTATAACGTCCATATCACACCTTCGAATAGCACTTGATGACCATTGCGTTTTCCTTTACGTCGTGCACTCGCACAAACAAAACACCTTGTTTTACGGCAAGAGCCGTGCTATCGAGCGTTGCCGAAAGTCTGCCTCCCACTTCTCCTCCGAACATAGACTTGCGCGACGTGCCGAGCAAAAACGGATGCTCGTCGAACATATCGACGAGCTTGTCGTAGCCGTTCAAGAGTTGCCAGTCCTCGTCGTTGTTTTTGTTGAAACCTATTCCGCCGTCAAGCAAGATTTTGTTCTTGTCAACACCGCTTTTCAAAAGTTTGTCAACGGCGAAGGCAAGCCCCGTTTCTTTGTCCAAAAACAAGTCTTTTATCTTGCTGTCGCGCCTATCATGCATAACGCAAACGGACGCACCCTTTTCGGCAATGACTTGCGCCATGCCGTCGTATTTTAGACAACTTACGTCGTTTATCATATCCGCGCCCGCGTCTATCGCACTCGAAGCGACGTCGGGATAAAACGTGTCCACACTTATTGGAATATCGGGAAATTCCGCACGGATTTGCTCGATTACGGGCAATACTCTCGACATCTCTTCCAAAGAACCGACTTTGACCGCGCCGGGTCTTGTGGATTGTCCGCCTACGTCTATAATCTCCGCTCCTTGTTCGATAAACTTTCTTGCCGTCTCCACGGCGTCGAAGCGGTGTCTGCTGCCCTCGTAAAAACTGTCGGGCGTGGCGTTGAGAATTGCCATAACGTGCGTTCCGCCCGTGAAAACTTTGTCTCTTACGTGCAAATCGTATACTCTCTCCCCTCTCATTGCGCGCCTCCGAGCATCATTGCCTTGACTGCATCGTCGATTTCACCTCTCACGGCGTAAGTGAGCGTATTCGAGCCGACTTTCTTCACTCCGCGTGCAGTCATACAAGTGTGTTGCGCCTCTATTACTACGATAACCCCCTTGGGCGCAAGTTCTTGGTAAATCGCGTCCGCAATCTGCGCGTTGAGCCTCTCTTGCAGTTGCAATCTCTTGGCAAATACTTCAACAACTCTTGCAAGTTTGGAAAGACCGACCACTTTGTCGCTTGGAACGTACGCAATATGCACCTTGCCGAAAAACGGCATGAGATGATGCTCGCAAGTGGATGAAAAATCGATATCTCTCTCCACCACGATTGCGCTTCCGCCCTCCTCGAACGTCTTGGACAAATGCCCCGTCACGCTCTCGTCATATCCCGAAGTAATCTCTTCAAACATACGCGCGACTCTGTCGGGCGTGTCTTTGAGCCCTTCTCTGTCGGGATTTTCTCCTATTGCGACGAGAATATCTCTCACCGCCGATTGTATCTTTTGTTTGTCAACAGTTCTATCCATTTTATTCCTCTTATTAACTGCCATTTTATTTATAAAGTATCGTCATAGCACTTTTAATGCAATGCGCCCCCTCTTTCCGGACACGCCGGCATTTCTAAAAATATAATTAAATGCATTTTCCCCTTTCCTCATGTGTTTTCCCTATCGCCGTTCCCCCTCCTGTCTCTTA
>URUQ01000083.1 GCA_900551145.1 uncultured Eubacteriales bacterium | reverse complement strand
TATAAATACTTTGGATAAATAAATAATAAAAAACCAAAAAACAATATTGGAGGAAATCTAGTATGGCAAAAGCAAAGTTTGAAAGAACAAAGCCGCACGTTAACATTGGTACAATCGGACACGTTGACCACGGCAAAACCACTCTTACCGCTGCAATCACGATGTACTGCGCATCCAAGGGCGAAGCTCAAGCGATGAAGTATGACGAAATCGATAAAGCTCCGGAAGAGAAAGCAAGAGGTATCACGATCAACACCGCACACGTTGAGTACGAAACTCCGAAGCGTCACTATGCACACGTTGACTGCCCCGGCCACGCTGATTATGTTAAAAACATGATCACCGGTGCTGCTCAAATGGACGGCGCAATCCTCGTCGTTGCTGCATCCGACGGCCCGATGCCCCAAACTCGTGAGCACATCCTTCTTGCTCGTCAGGTTGGTGTTCCTTACATTCTCGTGTTCCTTAACAAATGCGACCAAGTCGACGACGAAGAACTTCTCGAACTTGTCGAAATGGAAGTTCGCGAACTCCTTAACGAGTACGGTTTCCCCGGAGACGATACTCCTATCATCCGCGGTTCTGCATTGAAAGCAATGGAAGCAGGTCTTGCAGGCAAGTGGGACGACCCCGCGTTTGCACCTATCCAAGCTCTTCTCGACGCAGTCGACAGCTACATTCCGGATCCTCAACGTGATACCGACAAACCGTTCTTGATGCCTGTTGAAGACGTCTTCACCATCACCGGTCGTGGTACCGTTGCAACCGGTAGAGTTGAACGTGGTATTCTCCGTATGGGCGACAAGGTCGAAATCGTCGGTCTCTCCACCGAAAAGAAAGAAACGACCGTTACCGGTATCGAAATGTTCCGTAAGCTCCTCGACTTCGCAGAGGGCGGCGACAACATCGGCGCATTGCTCCGTGGTATCCAAAGAAATGAAATCGAACGTGGTCAAGTTCTTGCAAAACCGGGTTCAATTCATCCCCACACGCACTTCACGGCTCAAGTTTACGTTTTGACGAAAGATGAGGGTGGTCGTCACACACCGTTCTTCGACGGATATCGTCCTCAATTCTACTTCAGAACAACTGACGTTACCGGTTCTATCAAATTGCCCCAAGGCGTTGAAATGGTTATGCCCGGTGACCACATCGATATGGAAATCACCCTTATCACCCCGATCGCAATCGAAGAAGGTCTTCGTTTCGCTATTCGTGAAGGCGGTAGAACGGTTGGTTCCGGTGTCGTTGCGAAAATCATCGAATAATATTTGTTCTTTCAATAATTATATAAAAAACTGCTCTGCACGGCAAAGTATCTTTGCCGTGCGGGGTGCTTGATTTGTTGAGAACAAAAAGGAGGCTACTATGGCTCAAAAGGGAGCAAGAGTAAAGGTTGTACTCGCTTGCACGGAATGCAAACAACGCAACTACAATCTTACTAAAAACAAACAGAAGCATCCAGATAGAATGGAACTTCAAAAATACTGCAGATTCTGCAAAAAGCACACCTTGCACAGAGAAACAAAGTAAGGATAGGCTAGGATAGGAGGCAATATGGCAAAGAAAACGCCAAAAACCCAAACCTCAACCATAGAAGAAACGACTCAAACCGTCAAGATTGAAGACACCGACAAAGACGTTCAAAAGGCGGCTGTTAACGTCGATTCCAAAAATGAGTCTTCAAAGGCTAAAAAGTCGGCTAAAAAGTCCGCGAATCCCGAGAAAAAGCCCAATATTTTCAAGAGAATGGCAAAGGGAATCAAGGGCATTATTTCCGAACTTAAAAAAGTCACTTGGCCGAAGGGAAAAGAAGTCGGCAAAAATACCGTAGTCGTTCTTACCGTCGTCGTGCTCTTCTTCGTCATTCTCTTTGCGATAGATTACGTGCTCGGAGGTATCTTCCACGTACTTATCACAGAAGACAGCCAATGGGCATTCATTTTCATTAAGTAAGCAGAGAGGGCTCTATGGAAAATATGGAACAACCAAAATGGTACGTCGTTCACACGTATTCAGGTTATGAAAATTCTGTGGAAACCGACTTGCGCAATATGATTGAAAACAATAGCTTGCAGGACTATATCTTCGATATCAAAATTCCCGTTGAGGACGATATCGTAGAAAGAAACGGCAAGAAAAAAGTCGTTCAACGCAAAAAATTTCCTTGCTACGTTTTCATCAAAATGATATACACCAACCACATCTGGTTTATGGTGACGAGAGCTCGCGGAGTTACGAGTTTCGTTGGCTCGGCAGGTCGTCCCATTGCGCTCACGGAAGACGAGATCAGAAGAATCGGTCTTGAAACCGTCACGCTCGAAGATTTCGACATCAAGGTCGGTGACGACGTCAGAATCGTCAACGGCGCACTTGAAAACTTCATCGGTGTCGTTGAGTCTATCAGTGCGGAACGTCAAAAAGTCAAGGTTATCGTGGCTATGTTTGGTCGTCAAACACCCGTCGAACTTGATTTCGCACAGGTTGAAAAACTCTGATTGCGCATTGCGCAATATTCTTAATCGCGTCTGCAGGACGCAAGTCGCAGGACTATAAACTTCGTGGGAGACGGCAAATACTCTTTCATACCGTCGCAAAACCACGTTAGTCAGGAGGATTTATGGCTAAAAAGATTACAGCAGTTGTAAAATTGCAATTGCCCGCAGGCAAAGCTACTCCCGGACCGCCCGTAGGTTCAACGCTTGGCCCTCACGGCATCAATATCGCTGGTTTCACAAAGGAATTCAATGAAAAGACTTCCAAAGACGCTGGCTTGATTATCCCGGTAGTTATCACCATTTATCAAGACCACTCTTTCACATTTGTGCTTAAAACACCGCCCGCGCCCGTTCTTATCAAGAAGGCATGCGGTTTGCAAAGCGCATCGGCAGTCCCCAACAAGACGAAAGTCGCAACTCTTACCAAAGAGCAACTTAGGGAAATCGCTACTATGAAAATGCCCGACCTCAACGCAGCCAACATCGATTCTGCAATGAGCATGATAGCAGGTACTGCACGCAGTATGGGCGTTCTTGTGGAAGAATAAGGAGGTTTGTATGAAACGCGGTAAACATTATATTGATTCGAAAAAACTCATCGACAGCACCAAACTTTATGAAAGCGCGGAAGCAATCGAACTTGCCGTTCAAACTGCAAAGTCCAAATTCGATGAAACAATAGAATTGCACGTCAAACTCGGTATTGACCCCCGTCACGCCGATCAACAAGTCCGTGGTGTTGTGGTTCTTCCCAACGGCACAGGTAAAACCGTCCGTGTTCTTGCTATCTGCAAGGGCGCAAAAGCGGATGAAGCTAAGGCAGCAGGCGCAGATTTCGTCGGCGGCGAAGAGATGATCCAAAAGATCCAACAAGAAAACTGGTTCGATTACGACGTCATCGTTACAACTCCCGATATGATGGGTGTTGTAGGTCGTCTCGGTAAGGTTCTCGGTCCTAAGGGCTTGATGCCGAACCCCAAATCCGGTACCGTTACAATGGATATCACTCGTGCTATCCACGACATCAAAGCCGGTAAAGTCGAATACAGAGTCGACAAGCAAGCTATCTGCCACGTTCCTTTCGGCAAAGCATCCTTTGGCGCTGAAAAACTCACCGAGAACTTCAACACTCTTATGGAAGCACTTGTCAAAGCAAAACCGGCAGCGGCAAAAGGCGTATATTTCCGTTCCATCTACATCGCAACGACTATGGGACCGTCCATTAAGGTTTTGTACCGTATGGGCTAAGCTGAAAATCATCGCAAGTTTACGAAAGACATACATTTTTGTATGTCTTTCTTTTTTTGCTTGATTTTCAGCTTTCTATCGCGCAACCGATACACGCTATCAGTCTTGCAAGGATAAAAACTCGTGCCACAATTTCGCTATATCGCTTGCTTGATGCTCGCTTTGCTCGTGATAATAATGTGTGTTGCCGAGAGCGTGGCTCTTTCTTGTTCTTCATCTATTTGGCACGCTATTAACATGAAAATACATGAGTTTGTCGCCCAATGGGGCTTTTTCGCGTTCTTCATCTAAATAGCGCAGTTTTTACGATATATGATTTTTTCTATCGCGCAACCGATACACGCTATCAGTCTTGCAAGGATAAAAAACTCTTGCCACAATTTCGCTATATCGATTGCTTGATGCTCGCTTCGCTCGTTTAACAAATACAGGTTGCTGTCCAAGGGATTTTTCCTTATTCTTCATCTATTTGGCACGCTATTAACATAAAAATACATGAGTTTGTCGCCCAATGGGGCTTTTTCGCGTTCTTCATCCAAATAGCGCAGTTTTTACGATATATGATTTTTTCTATCGCGCAACTCGCCCGCCGTGCAACTTGACAATTCCCACATCCGTAAAGTCCATAAGAGGCGTTACTTCCACAAGTTTCGGCAACTTGACAATTACTTATTTCGGCACGAGAGAAGAGTGGAATACAGTGGAAAATCACGATTTTTGAGAGAATACCACTTGTATACAATCGTTTGCGAGGACGGTGAGAGCAAGTGAGCAAAATTTCAGCTCAAAAGTCCGATAATAAAAAAAACTATTTTGCAAAATCGGTTGACATAGATAGCAGAAAAATTGTATTATATATGCGTTCCAAAGACAGCAAGTGGCTTTTGCCGTAAGTACTCAAACGCTTGCCGAGGATACGCTCGATATCTTTTGTATATTTGCGTCATTCTCATTTGGAATGACGCTTTAATTTTTTACGCGGTGGAAACCGCCAACTATTATAGGAGGTAAAGATGAACAAAGAAGTTCTTGAGGCCAAAAAGCAACAGGTTGAAGACATCAAAGCGAAGATCCAATCTGCAAAATCCATCGTCATCGTTGACTATATGGGTCTTACGGTTGCACAAGATACCGCATTCCGTAAAGAACTCAGAGAAAACGGCGTTGATTACGCAGTTTTGAAGAACCGCCTCGTTAAGATTGCTTTCAACGAACTCGGTTATACCCAATTCGACGAAGCTCTCAATGGTCCTACCGCTGTTGCATTCTCATCCACTGACGCTGTCGCTCCTGCAAAGTACGTTGTCAAAAACATCAAGGCATTCAACAAGATGAAGACAAAGTGCGGTATGGTCGAAGGCGAATTTATGGACGAAGCCGGATTGAAACAAATCGCAGAAATTCCGTCAAAGGAAATTTTGCTCTCGAAGATGCTTGGCTCTTTGCAAGCACCCATCTCGAAACTTGCTATTTGCTTGAACAAGATTGCAGAGGCAAAGGCAGAGTAACGTCGCTGGCAGTCGCGTGACTGCAAAATCAAAAAAAATAAAATAACGGAGAAAACAAAAATGGCAGATTTGAATAAACTTTTGGAAGAAATCAAGGCTATGACAGTCCTTGAACTCAACGATTTCGTAAAAGCACTTGAAGAAGAATTCGGCGTAAGCGCAGCAGCTCCCGTCGCAGCAGCAGGCGCAGTTGCAGCAGCACCCGCAGAAGAAGAGAAGACCGAATTTGACGTCGTCCTCAAAGAAGTTGGCCCCAACAAGGTTCAAGTTATCAAGGTCGTCAAAGACGCAACCGGACTCGGCCTCGTCGAAGCAAAAGGTGTTGTCGATGGCGCACCCAAGACCGTCAAAGAAGCATTGCCCAAAGATGCGGCAGAAGCACTCGTTGCAAAATTCAAAGAAGTTGGCGCAACCGCAGAACTCAAATAATCTTACATCCTACTATAATAAAAACGACTTGCCGAGGCAAGTCGTTTTTATTTATGCCTTTCATAGACATAACGGTTTTATATCTGTCTCTTATACACATCTCCGAGACCACGAGAC
>URUQ01000082.1 GCA_900551145.1 uncultured Eubacteriales bacterium | reverse complement strand
ATCTACACCGTCTAATTCGTCGGCAGCGTCAGATGTGTATAAGAGACAGATGTCGAAGACAGACTTGTCGTAGAACACCTCACCGCACTTAATCACGATGGCGTAAAGGTGCTTGACGACGTTTCTTTCACGGCGCGCTCGGGCGAAATCCTCGGTATTGCGGGTATCGCGGGCAGTGGCCAAAAGGAACTTTTGGAATCCATTGCGGGACTTCAAAAACTCAATACGGGCGACATCATCTATTATGACCCCGCAAAAAACAACGAGAAAGTGGATTTACGCTCCAAGACTCCCGTGCAAATAAGAGAACTCGGCGTAAGGCTTTCTTTCGTACCCGAGGACAGATTGGGTATGGGACTCGTAGGCAATATGGATATCACGGACAATATGATGCTCCGCTCCTACAGAAAGGGTATCCCGTTTTTCCTCGACAGAAAAAATCCCAAGAAACTTGCGGAAAAGATTGTTGCCGAACTTCAGGTCGCAACCCCGAGCACGCAAACTCCCGTAAGACGTCTTTCGGGCGGCAACGTGCAAAAGATTCTCGTAGGACGCGAAATCGCGGCGGCACCGACGGTGTTTATGGCGGCGTATCCCGTGCGCGGACTCGATATCAATTCGTCATATACCATCTATCATCTTCTCAATGAGCAGAAAGAAAAGGGCGTAGCGGTCATATTCGTCGGCGAAGACCTTGACGTGCTTATCGATCTTTGCGACAGAATTATGGTTATATGCGGCGGAAAAATCACGGGCGTAATTGACGGCAGACGCGCGATAAAGGAGCAAATCGGTTCGTTGATGCTCGGCAGAGAATCCGCAGCGGAGAATACCGACGAGGAGGCAACGCAAGATGAAACAAAATAAAGAGCCTTTGGTGCACCTTGTAAAAAGAGATAATATTGCGCCTTGGAAACCTTGGGTAATCAGGGCGGCAAGCATAATCGGCGGTTTGATTTTCATCTGCTTGCTTTGCTTTGCGGAATTGAAAGTATCGCCCTTCAAAGTCATTAAATATATGTTCGTCGGCGCATTTGGCACTGAACACAACATTCTCGTTATGTTCAGACAAATGTCTCTTTTGCTTATCATTGCGCTTGCGATAACGCCCGCTTTCAAAATGCGATTTTGGAACATCGGCGCGGAAGGTCAAGTGCTTATCGGTGCGTTCGGCGCGTGCGCATGTATGTTCTATTGCGGAGGCAAAATGTCCAATGCGGGACTTATCGTGCTTATGTTAGTGGTATCTATCGTGGCAGGCGTTATATGGGCGGTTATTCCCGCGCTTTTCAAAGCGAAATGGAACACCAACGAGACGCTTTTCACGCTTATGATGAACTATATCGCACTTCAAGTCGTGCTTTATTTCATCAAGGTTTGGGTGCCGGGCGGATCGGGTTCGCTCAATCCCATCAAATACGGCAATCTTCCGCAGATTGCGGGCGGTGACTATTATTTCAGTATGATTTTTGCCGCGGTCATCACCGTTGCGATGTTTTGCTATTTGCGTTTCAGCAAGCACGGCTACGAAATCACTGTCGTGGGCGAGAGCGTGAACACGGCAAAATATATCGGTATCAACGTCAAAAAAGTAATTATAAGAACACTCATTCTGTCGGGTGCGATTTGCGGTATAGCGGGCTTCCTCATCGTTGCGGGCATAGACCACACGATAAGCAAAGACACCGTCGGCGGTCAAGGATTTACGGCGGTTTTGGTAAGTTGGCTTGCGCAATTCAACCCTATTGCAATGGTTTTCACGTCATTCCTCGTTGCATTTCTCACTCGCGGAACGCAAGAAGTTATGACGAGCAGCGGTATAACCAACAACTTCTTTGCACAAGTCGTTACGGGTATAATGTTTATCATTATACTTGCAAGCGAGTTCTTGATAAGGTATCAAATCGTGTTCAGAAAGAAGCATAAAGACTCAATCGGCAGTGCAGAGCCCGCGCAAGATACGAATGTGGCAGCCGATACGGAAAACGCATCGAACGAGCCTATCGTCCAAAGCGCACAAGAGGAAGAGATTATTGCCGATAGCGTCGAAAATTCGACCGAGAAGGGGGTAAACTGATATGTTCGTAAAATTTTTGTCAAGTGCAATCAGATTGAGCGCGGTGTTCCTTTATGGTTCTACGGGAGAAATCATCGTGGAAAAGGGCGGACATCTCAACCTCGGTATTCCCGGTATTATGAGCGTCAGTGCGGCGGTAAGCGTGCTTGCGGAATATTCTATCATCAAGACCATGGGGACAAGTGCTCCCGCGCTTTTGGTGCTTATACCGATAATAGTTGCGTTTTTAGTCGGCGCGATTATGGGCTTCCTTTTCAGTTTTCTCACCGTTACGCTTCATTGCAATCAAAACGTTGTCGGTCTTGCAATGACCACTCTCGGCGTTGGTCTTGCGGGCTACTATATGACGGGTGCGGGCGCAAAGATAATGATCGTCGCAAGAGCGAGCAAGTATTTTATCAAATTGTTTGACGTTCAGGGCGGCGGTGCGTTCTCGCAAATATTCCTCTCGCACGGTGTGTTGGTGTATCTTGCAATTATAATCGCAGTCGTTGCTCAAATCGTGCTTAGCAAGACGAGAACGGGACTCAACCTCCGTGCCGTGGGTGAAAATCCCGCAACGGCGGACGCGGCAGGCATCGACGTCACCAAATACAAATACGTGTCAACTTGCGTAGGTTGCGGTATTTCGGGCTTGGGCGGTCTCTTCTGCGTTATGGACTATATGGGCGGAAACTGGGAATACGTCCTCGAAGGCTTCGGATGGCTCTCTATCGCACTCGTTATCTTCACGCTTTGGAAACCCGCATTGTCCATACTCGGCTCAATCATTTTTGCGGGTTTGTACATCGCATCGTCGTACATAAAAGGCATTTCGTTTGCGCAAATCGAGCTTATCAAGCTTTTGCCGTACGTCGTCACAATCCTCGTGCTCGTCATCACGAGTATGATAAACAAGAGAGAAGCACAACCGCCGGCGGCACTCGGCATGTCTTACTTCCGAGAAGAGAGATAGAATTAATAATTAATAATTAATAATTAATAATTGCGGGTGGGCGTTGCCCACACCTAAATGAAGCTTATTCGAGGCGTTCTTATTAACGGAATGTGCTTATTCGGAGTTCGAGTCGCAAGGCGACGAGCGAATAAGCGCCGAGCTTGACGATTAGTACAAGCGACTGCGCCGTGTTGTTGCGTAGCTGGCGCACAAAGCGCAGTGGCATAACAAGGGGACGATACCTATTTATGCGAGTGCCGTTGTCTCCCCCGCGAGCGACGAACAATCTTGGTAGAGAAATGTCACTATACGAGTGGGGTGAGAAATGCCGGCGTGTCCGGAAAGAGGGGGCACATTGCATTAAAGGAGTTACGACGCACCCGAATTGCAAATAAAAAAGCCCGTTAGATGCGGGCTTTTTTCGTTTGAGTTAGTATCTCAAAGTTTAATTTTACTTCTTGAGTTTTATTTGTGCATTTTTGTTATTTCAACTTGCCGAGACCGATGGAATAGCCTTGCGCTTTCCCGAGTTATTTTGCGGTTTTGTCCTCGAAGTCTTTGAGGATTCCGTTTATGCCGTTGAACGAGAGGTTGGCGACCATTTTTGCCAAATCGTCGATTGAACGCTCTCTTGACGAGATGAACCAGTGCTGAAACACGGTAAACATACCCGATACGACGTAGTCAAGCACGATGTCGAGGGTGGATTCGTCGAGGACGGTGTATTGAGAGATGACTTCTTTGCCGCGCGCTTTGAGGGTTTTGAACAGTTTGGACACGAGGTTAGAGTTGCTTTCGATGGATATGAGATGTTGATAAAAGTCGAAGTCGCTGTTGATGATCCTCGTAAGTTCTGCAAACATCTGATAGGGGTTGTGAAGCAACTCGTTGACGTTGTGTTCACGCATGACCTGCTCGAAACTGTCGATGATTTTGTTCTCGATTTCGTCGGTGAGGTCGTAAATGCCGCCGTAATAGTTGTAAAACGTTTTGCGGTTGATGTCGGCTCTGTCGGCAATATCTTTGATGGTGATGTCGTTGATATTCTTTTCCGAAAGCAGTTCGGCAAAGGCGCGGTAGATTGCTTTTTTGGTTTTTGCGATACGTCTATCTGTTTTTTTCTGTTCCATATCAGATACTATTTTCGATATTTTCGGGGAATAATACACAATGCGGGGCGAAAGCGTGTAAAAACGGGCGATTTTCGGCAAGACTGCGCAATTTGAAACTATCGAAATTCCTTGTGACTTTTTCTTGTTTGTATTATAATACACATATGAGGCATAAGTCAAGATTATTCGATAAAATATTATGCCTTAAAAACTAAAAGATTAATTGCAAAGAGAGGATAAAATGAAAGTCGCAATAGTTATAGATATATTTCACGACAAGGGCAACGGCACGTCGATGTCGGCGAGGCATCTCGTAGAAAATCTTGTGGAAAGGGGCGTCGAAGTCAAGGTTTTGTGCGACAATGCAGAGCAAAAGACGGAAACTATGCAGGGCGTAGAGTTCGTCACGTTCCCCATTCAGCAAGTGCCGATATATCAAAAAGTTATCGAACAGCAACACGCGTGGCTCGCTTCGCCCAACGACGCAAGGATAAGAGAGGCACTCAAAGGCGTGGATTTGGTGCATATTTATATGCCGTTCGCGCTTGGCACGCATTGCGCGCGCATAGCGCACGATATGGGTATACCCGTGCTCGGTTGCTATCACGTTTCGGCGGAAAACATCACTTTCAACGCAAAAATGAAGTACATCCCCGGTGCAACGGGGGTAATGTATCAACTTCTCAAAGTCTACCACTATAAGCCCGAATGGATAAACAACATACATTGTCCGTCAAGGTGCATAGCCTCGACGCTTATGGGACATTTGTACAATCAGAATTTGCACGTCATATCCAACGGCTACGATCCTGCGTTCAAGCCTATCGAAGACGTGAAAATCCCCGAGGGTTGCGAGGACAGAATCATCGTCACGAGCGTTGGCAGACTCACCGAAGAAAAAAGGCAAGACCTCATAATAAAAGCGGTTGCAAAGAGCAAATACCGCAATAGAATCACGCTTTTCCTCGCAGGCAAAGGACCGAAGCAAGAAGAATACGAGCAACTCGCCAAAAATTTGCACGTCGATTTGCGCATAGTTTTCCTCACTCAACCCGAACTTGTCAACTTGCTCAACGCATCCTATCTTTTCGTGCAGGCGAGCGACGTAGAAACCGAGTCAATATCCTGTCTCGAAGCCATTGCGTGCGGCACGGTTCCCGTGATTTCCAACGCGAGAATGTGCGCGACGAAGCAGTTTGCGCTCACGCCGCAATCCACGTTCAGAAAGGGCAGTTATCTCTCGCTTGCGTCAATGCTCGATTTTTGGATTGCAAACAAAAAAGCGCACGACGATATGAAGCCTAAATACAGCGAGTTTGCGCAAAAATTCAGCCTTGACAAGTGCATCGGATATATGATTGAACTCTACAATTTCTTGCTTGCCGACGACAAGAGCAAATATATCGTGAAAGACTACAACAATCCTATGGTTTTCCAACTCGACCGCGACCCGTTGGGATTGATCTCGCCCAAGCACAACCAGTTCCACAAGTTGGACCGCCAGAGAAGGTATATGGAAAAGAATTAGTCTTTGCAGACACAAAGACAGTGATGTGCACGCAGAGCATGCTTGCGGTACAGTGATATGCACGCCGTTGCGGAGTATTTGAAACCGATTCTTCCGCAATTATTAATCTGTCTCTTATACACATCTCCGAGCCCACGAGACGGACTCCTATCTC
>URUQ01000081.1 GCA_900551145.1 uncultured Eubacteriales bacterium | reverse complement strand
GAAGTGCAGAGGGGGAACGGAATAGGGGAAACACCGTGAGGAAGGGGGAAAGTTGTATTTAATCGTTTTTAGAAATGCCGGCGTGTCCGGAAAGATGGGGCGCATTGCATTTAAGTGTAAAACGCTACTCTATAGATGAAGATATTAACAAAAAATACAAAGGTAAACTTATGAGCAAAATCGGATTTGACAGCAACCTGTATATGCAAAAACAGTCGGAGCATATTCTTGAAAGAATAAACCGCTTTGACAAACTCTATCTCGAATTCGGCGGAAAACTCTTTGACGATTTGCACGCGTCAAGGGTGTTGCCCGGTTTTGATAAAGCCGCAAAAATCAAACTTTTGCAAAAACTTCGCGACAAGGCGGAACTTATCATTTGCATAAACGCCAATGCAATCGAGCGCAACAAAATCCGCGCCGACTACGGTATTACGTACGGAAGCGAAGTGGAGAGGATGATTGACAATATCTCCGCTATGGGGATATATATCAACGGCGTGGTAATCACTATGTTTGCCGACCAACAAGGCGCGCTTGCTTACAAGCAAAAACTTGAAAACAGAGGCATAAAGGTGTATATCCACCGTCCCACCAAGGGATATCCTCACGAGATCAACACGATAGTGTCCGACGAAGGCTACGGCGCAAATCCGTACATAGAGACCACTCGTCCTCTCGTGGTTCTTACTGCCCCCGGCCCCGGTAGCGGAAAACTTGCGACCTGCCTTTCTCAACTCTATCACGAGAACAAGAGAGGGGTAAAGGCCGGTTATGCCAAATTCGAGACGTTCCCGATATGGAATATTCCGCTCAATCACCCCGTAAACGTAGCGTACGAGGCGGCTACGGCAGACCTCAAAGACGTCAACAAAGTGGACAACTTCCACCTTGACGCATACGGCGAAATCACCGTCAACTACAACAGAGATATCGAAGTTTTCCCCGTGGTCAAGAGCATACTTGAAAAAATTACGGGTGAAGAGTGTATTTACAAATCCCCGACGGATATGGGCGTAAATATGGCAGGATACTGCATCGTCGACGACGAAGTGTGCCGTGAAGCGTCCAAGAAAGAGATCGTGCGCAGATACTACAAGGCACTTTGCGACTTCAAAACGGGATCGGGCAGTGAAGACACCGTGAACAGACTTGAATTTTTGATGTCGAGATTGTCAATAAACCTTTCGGACAGAAAGGTCATCGAGATTGCCAAAAAGAAGAGCGAAGATAATGAAAACTGCGGTGCTGTTGCGCTTGAATTGCCGGACGGTCGTATCGTTACGGGCAAGAATACAAAGCGCATGAGCGCGTCTGCCGCTTGCGTGTTCAACGCGGTCAAGATGCTTGCCGGCATTAAGGACTCGCAAAAACTCATTTCACCGTACGTAATAGGTCCTATCATCGACCTGAAAACCAAAATTCTCAAAGAGCACCACAAGACGTTGACGCTGGAAGAGGCGTTGCTTGCACTCTCTATTTGCGCCGCAAGCGACGCACAAGCGGCAAATGCAATGGAGCAGTTGTCAGCACTCGAAGGGTGCGACGCACACTCCACGCATATGCTTTTTAAAGCGGACGAAAACCCGTTCAAAAAACTCGGTGTGAGACTTAGTTGCTCGCCCGAATTCCTTGACAACACGCTGTTTAGCGAATAAGCGGAAAGGAATATTCAATCGACACAAACAAGGCTTTGTATAGCCGAAAGTAATACGTAAAACTATAAATCGATATAAAGGAGGCAAATATGCTGTACGAATCAAGAGACCAAATACCCGCCAAGTACAAGTGGACGCTTGAAGATATTATTCCAACTAACGAAGCTTGGGAGGAAATATTCTTTAAGTGTGAAGAAAGAATAGGATATTTTTCAAAATATCAAGACAAATTAAGCGACGAAGACACGCTTTTCGATTGCCTTAAATTTACTGACAGATTAAAACACGACATCGTGAGCTTGTATTCATACGCAAGAATGCGCAGTGACCAAGACACGAGAGACAGTTTGTATCAAGGCATGGTAAACAAGACCGAAATGCTTATCGTAAAATACTCGACGGCAAGCTCTTTCGTTATTCCCGAAATCAGCGAATTTTCAAAGGAAAGACTTGAAGAACTCGCAAAGAGCAAACGCTTTGCCGACTACGACGTGTTCTTTGGAGAAATAATTAGGAACAAAAATATTATTCTCTCCAAGAAAGAAGAAAAATTGCTCGGCGAAGTGGGGCTTTTCTCGGACACGAACAGTGAAGTATTCAATATGTTCGACAACGCCGACGTGAAGTTCAAACCCGTTGACGACGGCACCGGCAACAAAGTCGATATGAGCCACGGCGTGTACGGTATGCTTTTGCAAAATCAATCTCAAAACGTGAGAAAAGAAGCATTCGAGAGTATGTTCGGGGCATATAAAGACCATATCAATACGCTTGCGGCAAACTATGCGGGCAATGTCAAAAAAGATTGGTTCTACGCAAAAGTCAGAGGCTTCCAAAGCGCGCTCGATTACTCGATGTATAAAGAAAACGTGCCTTCCACTTGCTATGAAAAATTGCTTGACGCAGTGGGAAAGGGCACTGAGCCTTTGCACAAATATATCGCTCTACGCAAGAAAGTTTTGGGCGTAGACACACTCAATATGTACGACCTTTACGTGTCTATGGTCAAAGAGCAAGAACTTGCGCTCGAATACGAAGACGCAGTTAAACTCGTCAAAGAGGCACTTAAAGTTATGGGTAAGGAATATTCCGACGTTTTGGCGTCCGCATTTGAGAGCGGTTGGATTGATGCGTTCGAGAACAAAGGCAAGAGAAGCGGTGCATATTCATGGGGCGTGTACGGCGTACACCCGTTTGTTCTCCTCAATTACCAAAAAACCGTTCACGACGTGTTTACCATTGCGCACGAACTCGGACACTCCATGCACTCCTATTACAGCAACTCCTCGCTTCCGGAAACTAAAGCGGATTACGAAATTTTCGTTGCGGAAATCGCATCGACTGTCAACGAAGTGTTGCTCTTGAAGCACTTGCTCAAAACCGCTTCGGGTGAGTTTAGAAAATACTTGCTTTCTTACTATCTCGATATGTTCCGCACGACGTTGTTCAGACAAACGATGTTCAGCGAATTCGAGGCAATCGCACACGGTATGGTTGAAAAGGGTGAGCCTATCACGGCGGACGCACTTTGCAACGCATACTATGATCTCAATAAGAAATACTACGGACCGAGCGTGGAGCATAACGACCTTATTCGCTATGAGTGGGCAAGAATTCCGCATTTCTTCACGAGTTTCTACGTGTATAAGTACGCAACGGGTATCACGACGGCAGTGTCTATCGCAAACAACATTCTTACGCAAGGTGAGAAGTATTTTGCAAAATACAAGAAATTCCTCTCCGCAGGCGGAAGTATGCCTCCGCTCGATATCATTCGTCTTGCCGACGTAGACCTCGAAAGCGACGCTCCGTATGAGCTTGCGATTAAGGAATTTTCCGATACGTTGGCGGAACTTGAAAAATCCTTTGAATAATCTTATCAATCAAAGGGAAGTGTGCTGATTTATGAAAAATAGGTTTTCTCGCGTTTTCGGACTTTTGACCGCGGTTGCCGTTGCAATCGTAATTTGCCTTGCGCTTTTTTCTGCATGTAACAAAGCAGAGTCCGAAGACGAGAGCGAAATCCAAAGAGATTTGTATCTGTCCTCAATTGCGTTTTCACCGGATACCGAGGAGGCTATCGTGTATCTAACCCTTGCAAACACCGACGAGAAAATCGACGGCGCAAGCGTTGATTGGAAGAGCGGAGACCTCACAAGCGACGTGTGGTATAAGACGAGCAAAACGTATATCGTCGCGCCGTCTGCACGGATATTTAGTGTCGTGCAAAGCGCCATACCACAAGAAAGACTGATAAACGATGGTGTGCAATACAATCGCTTGAAAGTGATAATAAGGTATGATACAATCTATAAATCTATAAAAAGCGACGGTGAGACGACTGCGTCGAATAGAGTGTATTCGCATTATTTCACACTCGACGAGAGCAGTGAAAGTCAGACTTTTACGTTGACGCTCAAAAGCGCAAATTCCGCAAACTGGTACGGAATACTGATTGCGCTTGCAATAGTGGCGGCAGTGGTGGCGTGTGCTGCGTTTCTCCTCGCAAAAGGCAAATTATGGCGAAAGAAGAAAACAAGAGAGTAAGCAGAGGTATGCCCAACAACGTTGACGCGGAAGCGTCCGTTTTGGGTGCTATTCTCATTGACAACAAAGCGGCGGATATCATTATTCCTATGCTTTCGGTCGATGACTTTTATCTTGCGCAAAATCGATTGATTTTTGCGGTTATGAAGCAGTTGCAGATGGAAAGCAAGCCCATCGACACGGTGTCGGTGTGCGACGCGCTCGAAGTCAAAGGACAACTTGACGAAGTCGGCTCCGTTTCATACCTCAGCGAACTTGCGGAGGGCGTCGTTTCCGCAGCAAACGGTGAGTATTACGCAAGTATCATCAAGCGTGACAGCCTCACGAGAAAAGTTATCGAAGCGGGCAACAACATCGCAAAATACGGTTATGAATGTGAAAGCGGTGAAGACGCGCTTGACAACGCCGAAAAACTCGTCTACGCCATTGCCGAACAAACGAGCGAAAAGGCACTCGAAAAAATCGACGATGCCGCGGCGCTTGCTCTCAAAAATATACAAGATAAGCAAACCGGCAACGTGCCAAAAAACACGATATATATCGATTTCCCCAAATTCGACCAAATGACTCACGGTTTGAAACCGGGTGAAATGGTGCTTATCGCCGCTCGTCCGTCCGTCGGTAAAACCGCTTTTGCGCTTAATATCGCGGCAAACGTCGCAATCAATCACGGCAAAAAGGTTGCTATTTTCTCACTTGAAATGCCCGCCGATTTGCTTGCAAAACGTATGCTTTGCTATATCTCCCGCGTTGAAAGCAACAAGATGGACACCCGTGGCGGACTTACGCAAACGGATTATAAAAAACTCTACAACGGATACCGCGCGTTGCTTGCGTCGGATATTTATATCGACGATTATTCGATGAACGGACCGTCCGACGTGCTTTCAAAATGCCGTCGTCTCAAACGCGAAAAGGGGCTCGACCTCGTTATTATCGACTACTTGCAACTTATGACTGCCACCAAAAACGGACGCGCGGCGGAAAGCCGTCAAGTGGAAGTGAGCGACATGTCGAGAAAAATGAAGATTTACGCAAAGGAACTCGAGTGCCCGATCATCTTGCTTTCGCAGATGTCGCGTGGCGTCGAGCAACGTCCCGACCACACTCCGCTCCTTTCCGACTTGCGTGAATCGGGCTCTATAGAGCAAGACGCGGACGTCGTTATGTTCCTCAACAACCCCAGCAAGTACAACAAGGCTTTGCCCGAAAACGAGGTTATTCTCGACGTCAAGAAAAACAGGAACGGTGCAATCGGTGAGATTAAGCTTGAATGGAACGCACCTACGACTTCTTTCAAAGAATGTGTGGATCAAAACGCCAACACCACCGAATACGTTTACGACGAACCAAAGAAGAAAGAGGACGACGAAGAGGGCAGTGTGGATATGAAGTCCATCTCCGACGTGGCCGAGGACTTGAAAGAAGTTGCCGCTTCCGCCGAGGATTTGCCCTTCGATATGCCCTTTGACGACAAGCAAGACGATTATTCGTCCGCGGTTGAAGAAGAGGATATTCCCGCGCCGAGCGATGAGGACGTGCCGGATGACGAGTATGTTGACGACGACGATTCCTCATTGGACGACGATATGCCATTCTAAAACGCACTATTTAGCGAATAACTTCGGCAGCGCGCATCCGCTACAAAATCACGTACGCTTATGTACG
>URUQ01000080.1 GCA_900551145.1 uncultured Eubacteriales bacterium | reverse complement strand
GCGTTTGGATAAGGCTACGCCTTCCACAATTATTAATTAATAATTATTAATTATTAATTTACAAAAACAACACTTAAAATACACAAAATCACATAATAAACTGTCAATTGGTGCAATATGGCTTATGAAGAAAAGTTTATGATACGTGCAATCGAGCTTGCCGAAGAAAGCGCAAGTCACGACGAAGTTCCCGTAGGGGCAGTGGTTGTCAAAGACGGTGAGATAATTGCCGAGGGCATGAATTTCAAAGAGAGAAAAAACAACGCGATTTGCCACGCTGAGATTGTCGCGCTTTCCAAGGCGACGGAAGCGGTGGGTAATTGGTGGCTTGAAGATTGCGATGTTTACGTTACGCTCGAACCTTGTTCTATGTGTGCGGGTGCAATGATAAATTCTCGTATCTGCGCCTTATACTTCGGGGCGTACGACAAGAAGGCGGGGGCTTGCGGTTCAAAAATCAATTTGTTTGAAAAAGATTTATTCAATCATAACGTACTCGTAAGTGGCGGCCACTCACAAGAGAAATGTTCTGCTTTACTATCTTCTTTTTTCAAACAAAAACGGAAGCAATTATAAACAAAGAATACAAAGTTTGCGTCGTAACTCCTCTAAATACAATAACCCCCTCTTTCCGGACACGCCGGTATTTCTCCCGCCACTCGTATAAGGACAATTCTCTACAAAATTATCCGTCGCTCGTGGGGGCGACATTCGGCACTCACATAGATGGGGGCATTTCTTTTATTATGCCACTCGTTCACCAACGAAAAGAACAACACTCGTTGGCTCACTTGTACTTTTCGTCAAGTTCGGCGCTCAACCGCTCGTCGCCTTGCGACTCGAACTCCGTCTTCGAAGGTGTATATATCGTTTACATAAAAGAAAATCGAGCCACAAAGGCTCGATTCCCTTTTCAAAGAGAGAATAATAAAGGGGTTGACGTTATGTACTCACGCGCTTGCGTTGCAAGCGAGGCGTGAGTGTCGGGCGAGCGCGAGTAGTTGCTATCGATTGAGAACGTTTTTATTGCGGAATTTCGTCCGTATCGAGTATTTCGACTATTTCCGTACTTGTGAGTGCGGTGTCGAAAGCGTCATTGGGTATGCCGAGGAGGCAACCCGCAATTGACGTCACGAGCGATACGATGGTTGCAATGATGATAACGATGATTTTTTTCTTTTTCTTATCCATAACAGTCTCCCTTTGATTTGATTGCCATCGCGAGAGTCTTATTATGCCCGACGCCGTAAATATAGCATTTTCACCGCCACTATTGCAAAAAATTATGTCGCGCTTTTGCAAGCATTTTTCAAAAAAAGAATATAGTATGGTATGGATAAGTACAATATTGTTTTTGTGGAAAATCAATGGTCGCAAGAGACCATGCTGGGTAGGCGCGTGGGAGATTATGCCATAAGGGAGTTTGCAGATTTCAACGCGCCCGATTGCCGAATTGCCAAAATCGGCGCATACAAGGAAGACGTCGCACTTTTGGAGGGTTATATCAACGTTGTACTGACGCTTGATATGCCACTCGTCAAAAAAGGTGATATTTTTGCGCTCGTAAGGCGTATGCGCGCGGAGAATATTGATTGCGTTGGGCTTGGAAAAAACAATCCGATAGCCAAAATTTGCATAGGCAAAAGTGCAAATAAAGGCGTTTTTTCGTCGGATAAGGCTTTTTTTCAGATTGATGATGCAAAATCTTATAATGTGGTGTATAATTTGCTCAAAGACGCAATTCTCGACGATTTTTTGTCGAGAGGGGTGCGGATTTTGGACAAAAATACCACTTTTATCGACGATACCGTCAATATTGAAAGCGGTGTGGTGATATTGCCTTACACGCGTATCGAGGGTGAAAGCGTTCTTATGAACGGCGCAAAAGTCGCAGGTTCGTACATCAAAGACAGCGTTATTGACGGCGCAAGCGTGGAATATTCCTATCTTGCGTGCTCACACGTGCACGCGCGCGCGACCGTCGGGCCTTTTGCAAGACTTCGCGGTGCGACTATCGGCAACAATTGCAGAGTGGGTGATTTTGTCGAAGTCAAAGCTTCCACTTTGCGAGAGGGCGTCAAAGCCTCGCACCTCACTTATATAGGAGACGCTGACGTCGGAGAGCGCACCAACGTAGGTTGCGGAAGCGTATTTTGCAATTATGACGGCGTAGACAAGCACAAAACCACCGTCGGTTGCAATTGCTTTATCGGCGCAAACACCAATCTCATTGCACCCGTGGTCGTGGGAGACAACGCCTTTATCGCGGCGGGCACGACAGTTACGCGCGACATAGAGGACGGCTCTTTCACGATAGGAAGAGTGCGGCAGGACACCAAAATCAAAAAGTAATCATCACGAGAGGACAAAAGATATGATACTCGTCGTAGGACTGGGCAACCCGGGCATGAAGTACAAAAACACCTATCACAACGTAGGCTTTATGGCAATCGACGCTTTGGCGAAAAGGCTCAAAGTGAAGTTTGACAAAACCGAGTGTGACGCGCGCACTTGCAAGGGTAATTACAAGGGCGTAGAGTTTGTGTTTGCCAAGCCCGAAACTTATATGAATTTGAGCGGTGAGGCTGTCAAAAAGCTTGTCGCAAGATACGACGTCGATATAGAGCGCGAGCTTATCGTGTGTTACGACGACGTTGATTTGCCGATAGGGAAATTGCGTATAAGGGAGGAAGGAAGCGCGGGCACGCACAACGGCATGCGCAACATTGTCAAAGAACTTTACACGCAAGATTTCAAACGTGTGCGCATAGGCACAAAAACGGAGCAACTCGCACAAAAAGAGGTTGAACTTATAGATTTTGTACTTTCAAAGGTCGATTTTGACAATAAACAAATTTTGCAAGGCGCAATAGACAAGGCGGACGACGCCATTTTGGCACTTATGGAAGGGCTTGATATACAACGAGTGCAAGAGATTGCAAACAAGAGATAAAGTGGATACACCAAAGGCATTACAACTTATCAATCTCGGCGAAAAATTGTCGTTTTTGAACGGCATCGGCGCAAAAAGACTATCCGACGACAAATTGTCGGCGGTTTCCGTATTGCGCGTTTGCGAGGGTGCAAAGATACATATAATTTCGCAACTTCCTGTGCGTAGGCTTGTAGTTACCGCGGATAGTCTCGGCGCAAAATCGCTTGCGAGAAAATTGCAAAGTTGGGGCGTAAAAACGTCCTATTTGCCCTATCGCGACGACGTGCTTTTGCCGAGAAAAACTTTCTCCGCACAAAGCGTGAGGGAGAGAGTGAACACTCTTTGTGACGTTGCGTTTGACGATACGCAAATAATCGTTACGTCAGCGGATTCGCTGTTGCAGTTTTTCCCTACAAGAAGTCTTGTCAAGCAGTTTTCCGTTTGCGTAAAAAAGGAAGACATCATATCTCCGCAAACACTTGCCGACAAATTGACAGTGGCGGGATACAAACGCCAAGCGATGATTGCCGATGTCGGGGACTTTGCCGTAAGAGGCGATATAGTAGACGTTTTCGGCATAGACGGCGTTGCACATAGAATCAACTTTTTCGACGAACTTGTCGAAGATATCAAGGTGCTCGACGTAGAGAGTATGCTTGCCTCAAACGAAGTGCAAACCGTGCGTTTTGCGCCCGTGAGCGATATATTGCTTGACGAAAAGGGTTACGAAAGCGCAATCGAGCAACTTTCTTTGCATCAAGACAACAAGTTTGCACTGGAAGTCAAAGAGGGATTGAGCGTAGGCGCGTGCGATCCGTCGTGCGTGTGGGCATTGCCGTTTATGAAGGACTGTACCACGCCTCTTTTGCAATTCTTTGATGACGACAAGCCTACGCTCGTAGTATTCGACGAGCCGAAAGTGGTGTTTGACAAACTGCAAATTCTCGCAAAAGAATTTGACGGTCGTATAAAGAATCTTCTCGAAGGCGGAGAGATTTTGAGCGCGCACAAGGACGTAAGCGTGCCTCTCAACGAAATCAAGCGTGAACTCGTTTTCTTGCGCAAGATGAGTTTCTCATCGCTTTCGCTCAACAATCAACTTTTCGATCCCAAATATATAATCGAACCCAAAACCAAGCCCGTAACCAAGTATTATCTCGATCCGCAGACCATCGTGCAAGACATCAAGACGTTCTCGCTCAACGGGACGAAGGTTATTATGGCGTGTTCGAGCAAGGAGAGAGCAAAGACGGTAATCGACAGTTTGCGCGAATACGACGTGTTTGCCACGTACAGCGAGGACGGCAACGACGACGGAGGAGTGCTTGCAACGCCTCTTTGCGTGGAGACGGGCGTTATATATCCCGCGTCCAAAGTGTGCCTTATAGGCGTCGGCGAGTGCATAGGCAAGCATAGGGGAGAGGATATAAGCGTCAGAGGCAAGGAGCAAGCCCTTGCGCCCAAAGCGGGTGATTACGTCGTGCATAGAATACACGGTGTCGGTCTTTGCGAGGGGACGGCTATACTCAAAACGGGTGATTTTGAAAAAGAGTATATAGTGCTCAAATACAAGGACGGAGACACGCTTTACGTTGCCACCGACCAGATGAACAACCTTCAAAAATTCGTCGGAGAGGAGCACCCCGCTCTCAACAAACTCGGCGGAAAAGAGTTTGAAAGAGAAAAGGAAAAAGTACGCAAATCCGTACGAAAACTTGCAATAAATCTCGTTGAACTTTATGCCAAGCGTGAAAAACAGCGCGGATTCAAATACAGTGAAGACACCGTATGGCAAAAGGAGTTCGAGGACAACTTCGAGTATGAGGAAACGCCCGACCAACTCAAAGCAATCGGTGAGATTAAGCAAGATATGGAAAGCGGTCGCATTATGGACAGGCTTTTGGTGGGAGACGTGGGCTTCGGCAAGACGGAAGTCGCGTTTAGAGCGATGTTCAAGACGGTGCTCGACGGCAAACAAGCAGTGCTTCTTGCGCCTACCACTATTCTTGCAAGACAGCATTACGAAAATCTTGTCAAGAGGCTCGAGCCGTTTGGCATAAAGTGCGGTCTTTTGACGAGATTGCAGACGTCCAAGGACAACGCCGCCTTGCTTGCCGAGCTCAAAGACGGCACCATGCATATGGTCATTGCCACGCACAAAGTGCTTGCCAAAGACGTGGAATTTCACGATTTGGGCTTGCTCGTGCTTGACGAAGAGCAACGTTTCGGCGTAGAACACAAGGAAAAACTCAAAGAGAGATATCCGCTTGTCAACGTTCTTACGCTCTCGGCAACGCCCATTCCGCGCACGCTCAATATGTCGCTAACGGGCGTGAGAGATATCTCTATGCTGGAAACCGCTCCTCACGGCAGACTTCCCGTGCAAACGTACGTCGTATCGTATAGCGACTCGCTTTGCGTCGACGCAATCACGAGAGAACTTGCTCGCGGAGGTCAAACTTTGATACTTCTCAACAATGTCGAGCAACTCGACCCGTTTGCAAGTAAAATCCGCTCGCTTTGCCCTGAGGCAAGAGTTATCACGGCGCACGGACAAATGCTTGCGGGACAATTGGAAGAGCGTATGAGCGCGTTTTACGACAAGGAATTTGACGTGCTCGTGGCAACCACGATTATAGAAAACGGTATAGATTTGCCTGACGCCAACACGCTTATCGTCATAGACAGCGGTCGTTTCGGACTGTCTCAACTCTACCAATTGAGGGGCAGAGTGGGAAGGCGAGGAGTGCTTGCGCACGCATATTTCACTCTTCCCGAAAACGGCACGCTCACCGATACCGCGCAAAAGAGGCTGGACTCCTTGCTCGAAAACACGGATATAGGCAGCGGATTCCGCATCGCGCTTGCCGATTTGTCAATCCGCGGAGCAGGCAATCTTCTAGGAGCAGAACAGCATGGACACTGTCTCTTATACACATCTCCGAGCCCACGAGACG
>URUQ01000079.1 GCA_900551145.1 uncultured Eubacteriales bacterium | reverse complement strand
CGAGATAGGAGTCCGTCTCGTGGGCTCGGAGATGTGTATAAGAGACAGCAATTATATCGGGCGCAATCTCAAAAATTAAAAATCGGTGCGATATAGTAGTGCTTGCGTGCAATACCGCGTCGAGCGTGTACGAAGGGACTGACGTCATACGACTATTGCCGCCTTTGAATTTCACAAATCCGAGCGAAACGCTCCTTATGGCTACGGAAAGCACTTTATCGAACACGGATACAAAAGACATAAAAACCGCAAACTCGGGCGAACTTGCCTCTCTTATCGAAATTCAAGCATCGATAAATCAAATCAAAGGCAATCTCGATATGTCCGCCCTTCGCACTTATCTCAAAATTCGATTGTATAAATTTAAGGGCGTAAAAAAAGTTATCCTCGGTTGTTCGCACTATCCGTATTGCAAGGACGAGATAAAACGCATACTCGGCGACGTAGAATTTATCGACGGCAACGACAACGTTATAAAGTCGCTTGCAAAGGCCAACCTCGACGGGCTGGGAAACGGAAAAATTACGTTTGATTTTAGCGGAAACAACGAAAAAAGCAAGTATGAGAATATACTGGCAATTCTTTCAAAACAGCAAAACTAAATGTATTAGATTGTCGAATTTCAAGCAAACGCACTGTTTAGTGCGTTTGCAATCGTCTTTGAACAAAGCGAAACGAGATAATCGACGTCTTTTGGTGCGACAACGAGATTGGACAGAGATTCTTCGGACATCTTTTGTCGCAACGAAAACTCGTTGATATCCATCTTTTCGTCTTGCAAATAATCTTTCAAAAATGCGTATATACTCGTGCGCAAGGATAGCATCATAGGCACGCCTATACATATCGTCGGGACACCGAGAATGCTTTTGTCTATGCGCTCTTTTTCTTGTCCCACACCGCTCCCCGGAGATATTCCGCTATTTGATATTTGAAAGGAACACCCAAGCCTTTTTGCGCAACTCGTTGCAAGTGCGTCAATCAAAATAACCACGCTCGGATTGATTTTATCGGCGATTGCGGAGACGATTTTTGACGTTTGCATACCGGTAGTACCGAGAACGCCGGGCGAAATGGCGCATAGTTTGGCTTTTGCGGTAGTATCGTGTGCCCTTGCGACGTTGATTTGAGACACTACCTTATCCCCGAGCGCGTCGGACACGATATTCCTGTTGCCAAGCCCCACGACGAGTATAGGCGAATATTTTTTTAATATTCCGACAAGTTCTCTTACACAATCGGAGATACAAGCGGACAAATAATTCATCGTCGTTTTACCTTCCAAAACGCTCTTTTTGCAATCGAGTGTGATATACACCCCTCTATCTTTACCGATGATTTTCGCAAGTTCGACACTTTTTATGTTTACGATTCGTTTTTCTATGCCGTAAGAGAGTTTTTTTTGCGTTGCATAGTTGCTCAAATCCACGCCCTCGGCACTTTCAAGTGCCATATCGGTTACACAATACTCGTTTAACATAATATTATTGTGCATATTCGCAAAAAAACAATGCAAAACGGTTGCAACTTTTATTCGATTATGCTAATATATCAAAGATATTTAGTCAGTACAAAAGTACGAGGAGAAAAATATGCCAAATATTAAGTCAGCAAAAAAGAGAGTTATCACATCTGAAAAGAGAAACGAAATCAACACTGCAAAAAAAGCACGTGTTAAAACCGCTGTAAAGAAATACAATGCGGCTATCGAAGCGAAAGACGTTGCTCTTGCAGAGAAACTCCTTCCCGAAACGATTTCCGTAATTGATTGCGCATACAAAGACGGCATCTATAAAAAGAACACCGTTGCAAGAAAGAAAGCAACTCTTTGTCGCGCACTCGACGCAATCAAAGCGTAACTAAAAATCGTCTCACTTAAAAGACTGTTCGTCGAACAGTCTTTTTTTCGTTGCAGTTTTTTTGCAAAACTTTTATTATTCTGTCGATTATTCTACGTTTTTCTTCTTCACCGCAAGCACGACGAAAACAATGACGATTGCAAGCACTATGCATCCGCCCGCAACTATCGTAAATATCTCCAACGACTCTAAAGCACGCTCTTTTGCAATCTCTTCCTCGAAGTCTACTATAAATTCCTTGCAAAACTGATCGTTTATTCTCACTGTTACGACAGTCTTTTCTTTGTCAACGAATGTATATTTGAAAGTCTTTCCTTCCCACTTCAACGAGCCGTTTACAAACCAATAAATGCGCGTATCGTCCGATATTGCGGACAAATCGACGTCCGAAATGGAAAACTCGTATTCGACGCCCGTGCGGATTTGCGAGCCCGTAAGCAAATTGCCTGCACCGTCGTTGGCGGAAAGCTCCAACTCTCTAACGAACGAGGGGCTGAATTCGACGTAATCGACTTTTATCGTCACGTACTCCGCCGTCTCGACGTATTGAGTATCTTCCGTCGTCAAACTCCATACTGCGGTAATTCGCTCCGTATGCACCTCGTTTTTTGGCATATAGACAAATTTTGCGCCTTTTCCTATTTCTTCTCCGAGGGTATCGTCCTCTTTGACGCTATACCAAGTAATAGTGCCCGCCTCTTCGTCAAACGCCGCACTCAAACCTTTCAACTGCAAGGTTATCGGCTTTACGTTATTGATACGTTGCTCGAGAGTGCTTTCGCTATCCTCGGACACTTCGATTCTCACGATTGCATCGTCGTTTTCAACGAGCGCACACATATCGAAAGCGTCGTATTTTTCGCTCGTAATGTTTTTGACAACGCTATCTTTTTCAACCGCACCTCGCACCTCTTTTGCAAGTTCGATTGGCGTAAGCTCTTCGGTATTCGGATTTGCGTTTGCATACGCTCTGCTCTTCAAGAGTTTAAGTGCCGCGCCGAAGGACACGACGGGCGTTGCCATACTCGTGCCCGAAAGTTCAAAGTAACCGTCCTTATCCGCGCCGTTGGCACTAAAATAATTTGCACCCGGAGCGCAAACGTCGTAAACCGAGCCGTAGTTGGAGTTGCCCGCAAGCACTTTTCCGCTATCGCTTTTAGTGTAATTCATAACACCGATTACGTTTGAACTTGCCGCAGGATAATACGCACTAATTCCGGAATTCGCACCGTTATTGCCTGCCGCCGCGATTAGTAGTGCTTGTTCCGCTTGTTTTGCAGTGCCGACCGCACCCCACCCGGTATTGCCGGGCTTGTTGCTCGTAACGGACAAATTGACAATATCCGCCCCGTTTGCGATTGCTTGATTAATGCCGAGAGCAATTGACGACGCGGAAAAACTTGCGCCCGACGTGCTTCTTTTTCCCGCTCGTACGGGCATAATTTTTATGTATTGTTCGAGGTTGAGCTCGTGAATAAACGTCGCGATAATGCCGGCAACGTGCGTTCCGTGATAGTTGGAGGCAACGTCGGTGATATCGGTAGTTACGGAACTGCCGTTTTCCGTGCAAATCTCTACCATCGAGCCGTCTTTATTTCTATAGAGAACGTCGTATTTGCCAACGCCGTCCGAAGTGATTGGATTGCCGTTTGAGTCGTATTTCCCCTCAAAAATCTCGTGGTCGGCAATAATGCCGGAGTCCACCACGGCAATAACGACGGGTTTTATGCCGTCAAAGTTATATTTGGAGTCGTACTTCCACACCTCGACTATGCTTTTGAGCCTATTCAAATCGAGGTAATCCTCACCCATATACCAGTCTTTGTTCTCGTTGACCACTTGATCGATATAGTTCTTCGGACTTACCGAAAACGCAATATTTTGGCAATTTATCGAGCAAGAAAACAAAACAAGGACGAGCGCGACAGCCAAAAGGCATATTGCACTTATCCTTGCAAGACTTGTTTTGTATATTCGTTTTTTGTTCATAGTCAAACGAACGAGAGCACAAAATTCGTCACTATAAGGCATTAAATCCAAACGATTTTGCCTTCGACGTTAATTGTGCCCCACTTTCCGTCCTTTTTGATTTTGGCTTCACCGCCTTCAAAGGGCGTGCCTGCGTCGTACTCGAACGGAATTATGACCTCGTTATTTTTGTTGATATAACCGCACTTATCCCCCTTGACAACCATTGCCAAGCCTTCGGAGAAACTCATTGCCGTGTCGTAATCGAGCGGAATAACGACGTTATTATCCTTGTCGATATATCCGCACTTTTCGTCGATTTCAACGGAAGCCAATCCGTCCTTAAACGCAAAAATCTCGTCGTACATTGTGGGAATGACGATTTTGAAACCGTCAGAATATCCCCACTTCCCGCCTTTGAGCACCTTGCGCCACTCACCGATCGGCAAAGGCTCCGTCAATCTCTCGGGCTTTTGCGGTTTTTGAGTTGCGACTTTTTGCGGTTGAGCGGACTTTTGATTTTGACCTTTTTGTTGAGAAGATTGTTGATTTTCAGGCTTATTTTGCAATTTTTGCGTTTTTTCGGCAAGACCGAATTTGGAAGTGCGTTTTTCGCCTGTAACGTCGTCTTGCTTTGCTTTTTTGTCGCCTTTTTGCTTCTTTTGCAAGTCTTTTTGTCCTTCGACGCTCTTTTGTTCTTTGCCATCTTGTTTCTGAGCCTTGTCGTTTTGCGCGTTTTGAGGCTTTTGCTCGGGTCGCAATGACATACCGTGTGCTTTGAGCGCGTCTTTGACTTCAAACAAAATCTTTTTGTTGAGACCTTGCACCTTGTACATATCCTTTTCCGTGCGACGAACGAGGTCGGAAGCGGTGAGAATACGATTTTTTTCAAGCAATGCGCAAGTAGCCTCGCTTACGCCGAGGCTTTGCAAAGATTGAGAGAGTTGTTCGCTCGAATAAAGAGCGGTTTGTTGCTGTATAGCGGAATTTTCCGCATTATCGGGCTTTTGCGCCCTGTTTTTGTGATAATATCGTTTTTTATTTGCCATATATAAACCTTTTTATAGATATTAACACACGCGCGCAAATATTTCAAGTAATAAACTTATCATCTTGACTTAAAGTTGCAATTTGGATATACTGATAAGTATGAAAAAGCGTCCACAAAGCAAACTTGCAATATTTTTAATACTATCTCTCGCGCTCACGGTTTTGTGTGCGGGAGCTTTGACGTTGTCTCTTATGCCCGATACGCAAATAGCGTTGGCAACCGACGCGTCATTTTCGCAAGTATTTCCCACGACGGACTATTTTCAATCGGCAAACCCGTCCAAGGTGAGCGCAAACCGCTCCTATCTTCTCATATACGACGACGCTATGGACAAACTTTTCGTAAGAGGCGGAGGCTCTACTCAAACGAGCGTTTATTCCACCGATTTTGAAAACGTCCAAAACGTCTTTGCAATCGGAAGCGTTGCCTTCCTCAATTGTGAAAGCGGTTGCTACACCCTTGATTTGACGGATAGCACGGCAACGTGGCAAGCGCGTACTTTGCCCACGCCTACAAACATCACCTACTTCAACAGCGACGGCACGTACCTCTACGCACACTCCGCTTTCGGCACGGTGAGCGTATATGACCAAAATCTCGATATCGCTTTTGACGCCGACAACGTGCAAGACTACGACTTTGCGGGGCAATCCACCGTCGTTACGGGAGAAGGAAGCACCCTTTACGTATTCTCTATCGACGGCACGGGCAAACAATTCTTCACCACGTACAATCTTCTCGACGGCACGAAGACAAGCAAAGTCTACACCAAAGGCGTGCTTATCAAAGCGTACGTCGGAGACGCCATTTACGCACTCAAGACTTTTGACGACACCAACTATATAGTGTGCATTGACAAGCAAAGCGGAGAGGAACTTTTCTCGACCGAAATATCTCCCGACTACTTCTTTGCATACGGTGAGAGGCTATTTACGGTATCGCAAAACTCCGTCACGGTCTACACTCTTGCCGAGGACAAAAAGTCGTTGAGGCTCGACTCGTCCATAACCTGTCTCTTATACACATCTGACGCTGCCGACGAATT
>URUQ01000078.1 GCA_900551145.1 uncultured Eubacteriales bacterium | reverse complement strand
GGGCAGAGCCCATCCTTAATTATTAATTATTAATTATTAATTAAGGTCGGCTTTGCCTATCCGTTCACTTCTTCGATACGATTGCGCCAGTCTTGATGTCTACAAGCATTGCCCAGTAGTCCGTGCCGTCACCTATAAAAGACACGTAATAGTAATAATTGGTGCGGTCGGCGGTGATGAGTTTGACGTAAATTTCGCGATCGGCTTTGCCTTCGGAATACTCCGCGTCTATCTTTTCTTTGAACTCTTTTTTGGCAATATTAATGACGTCTTGCGAGGTGAGCGCGTCCTCTAAAACGGAACTTAAGTCAATCTCGCTTTGCTCCTTGCCCGCAGTCACGGTAATTTTATCGGGGACGAAATCGAGCGCGATAGATGCCGTAAATTCGCCGAAAGTACCGCCCGTCAACTCACCCGAAAGCGTCTTGTCTTGTCCGCTCAAAACGTAGGTGATTTTTTCGTATTCGTTGGTTTTGAGAGGTTGGATATTTATCTCGCAAAAATCGACCACGTCCGTTGCGGTGCCGTCCGCAATAAAGTTTTTCTCTCTCCTGCCCTTTTCCACGGATACCGCAAACGACGAGCTCTCTCCCGCATAGTATGCTTCCGTGAGTCTCGATACGTTGTCGGACTGCTCTTTGTTTTTGTCTTTATTGCACGAGGCGAGACACGCAAAAGCGCATATAAGGACGAGTATTGCAACCGAAATCAAAACAATTTTTCTTTTCATACGCAAAATATATGCTCCAAAAAATGCATTTATTCAAAAAAACACGCACAAAAACCACTAAAACCAGATATTTTGTATTGTAATTTCTTATGGTTATGCTATAATATTTTATAATGTTCACGTGTGCGAACGTATCGCAAAGGGACGACGAAAGATGCCAATCCCCACGAAAAAACGCAAAAAAACGCCGGACGAGATTGTCGAGAGCGAAGTAATAGAAGGTAACCCCTCGATATCTTGCGAAACGATGCAAGAGGCGCAAATCAAGGACGATAAAAAATCGCCCGATATTGTTGTACCCTCGCAAGGGGAAAATACCGACGCGCAAGTCGAACAATCCGAGCAAGCGCAAGAGCCTCGCTTTGTCACCGACGTCGAGAACGGGCTTTCGCAGGCGGAAGTAGACGAGCGCATTGCACAAGGCAAAATCAACGGTGACCAAAACGTAAAAACAAAGAGCGTTGCTCAAATTCTGCGTGAAAACATCGTGACTTTTTTCAATTTCGTATTCATACTGCTTGCGGTGCTTATATTTTTATTTGTGGACGCGGGAGAGAGTCCGCTTACGGTTTTGGGCAATTTCAGCTTTATGTTGCTCATTATTTTCAACGCGTTGGTCGGTATTTTTCAAGAACTGCGTGCAAAGCGCACTATCGACAAACTTTCCCTGCTTTCCGCCCCCAAAGCCACCGTGCTTCGTGACGGCGAGGAAAAGGAAATAGCGATAAAAGACATCGTTTTGGACGATATAACCTTGCTTGCAAGCGGAAGCCAAATTTGCGCTGACGCTATCGTGGCGGAAGGCTCAATCGAGGTCAACGAAAGCCTTATCACGGGTGAGCCCGACTCCATACTCAAAAACGCGGGTGACGAGATTATGTCGGGAAGTTTCGTGGTATCGGGCAAAGCAAAAGCGCAAGTCGAACACGTCGGCATGGACAATTTCGTGTCCAAAATCAGTGCGGGCGCAAAGTATTTAAAGAAGCCCAACAGCGAAATTTGGCGTTCTCTTATGCTCATCGTAAAGGTGATGGCGTCCATTATCGTTCCGCTGGGAATTATACTGTTTTGTATCAAATTTTTCTTGCAAAAGAACCCCGAAGACGCGGAAAAAATCATCACCACCCTCCTCGGTTACAAAATAAATAAACACCTCTCGTCAACCGTGCTAGGCACTATAGCGACGGTTATAGGTATGATTCCGTCGGGACTCGTCGCGCTCTCCTCAACCGTATTTTGCGTAAGCGTCATACGCCTTTCGCGCCACAAAACACTTGCACAAGACCTCTATTGCGTAGAGACTTTGGCACGCGTGGACGTGCTTTGTCTCGACAAAACGGGCACCATCACGGAAGGCACTATGGACGTCAACGGTCTCGAACCGAGCAAAAATCGCGACGAGGAACAAATAAAGCAAATACTCAAAAACGTGACAAGCGCACTTTCCGACGACAACGCCACGATAAACGCATTGCGCGCGTACGTGCAAGACGTAGAGGTGACCGGCGAGGCGGAACAAATCGTTCCCTTCTCCTCTCAACGCAAGTGGTCGGGCGCAAGAATAGACGGCGTTTCGTACGTCATCGGCGCGCCCGAATTCGTGTTCAAGAGAAAGACGAAGGCGCTCGAACACACCACCGACGAGATGGCACAAAAAGGCTATCGCGTTATGGTCGTTGCCTCGTCAAAGAACAAGTTTTCCGACAACGAATTGCCCAAATCGCTAAAACTCGAAAGTTTCGTATACATCACCGACAAAATAAGGGACGAAGCCCCCGACACTCTCCGTTTTTTCAAGCAAGAGGGCGTTACGGTCAAGGTTATATCGGGTGACAATCCGCAAACGGTGCGCGCGGTGGCTATGCGCGCTGGCTTGGAAGATTGCGACAACATCATCGATATGTCCACCCTCACCACGGAAGAGGAAGTGTACGAAGCGGCAACCAAATACACCATTTTCGGCAGGGTTTTGCCCGACCAAAAACTTATGCTCGTCAAAGCACTCAAAAAGGCGGGACACACCGTCGCAATGACGGGTGACGGCGTCAACGACGTGCTTGCGCTCAAAGAGGCGGACTGCTCGGTGGCTATGGCCTCCGGTTCGGATGCGGCAAAGAACGTAAGTTCGCTCGTGCTTCTCGACAGCAATTTCTCTTCCATGCCGAGAGTCGTGGCGGAAGGCAGACGCTCCATCAACAACCTCGAACGCTCCGCCGCCCTTTACATTATGAAAACCATTTACAACACGCTCCTTGCGCTGTTGTTTATGATAGTTGTAGACCCGCTTCCCTTCACACCGCAAAACCTCACGATTATGGGGATGGTTACAATCGGAATACCCTCCGTCGTGCTTGCGCTCGAACCCAACGCGGACAGAGTTACGGGTAGGTTCTTGCCAAAGGTACTGTCAAACGCTGTACCGGGCGGTATTACGGTGCTATTCGGCGCAATTGCCGTCATACTGTGCAACCGTTTCTTCCTCACCGACCTTACGGATATGCAGTCCAATACGATATTTATATGGGTTATCACGTTCGTGGGATTCTTGCTTCTTTTCAAAGTGTCATTGCCTACGAGGCTTGCGAGTTGGTCGGCATTCTTCGGAATAAGCGACCTTATGAAAGAGCGTGAGCGAATCAAAAACGGTGAAGAACCGGTCAAAAAACGCAAGCACAAGGTAAATAAGTCCAAATGGCTTATTGTGCTCAATCTCGCAATGTATCTTCTTATGGTGTTTTTGTTCGTCGGCGTGTACTTCATATCCATCGACGTCACCTACAAGGGAGAAGTCATCGATATCGTGGGACTTCTCCGCAAGTTCTTCAAACTTGACAATCACATCACGTGGGAAATGGGTAAGGCAATGCTTGCGATATGCGCGGTACTTATCGTCTTATACGTTGGCTTTGTTGCGATTATGAACCAAATCAAGCTCGAACACGGTGAAAGCATAGAAAACAGATTTGAGCGTCTTGACGCAAAAATGCGCGTAAAAACGCCCAAATTAAAATAAAAAAACAAGCATTTTTTGCAATAAATAATCAATGACAGGTGAAATATGAAACGTAATAACATGTGTCCTTTTTGTTATATCCGCTCCCTCTTCATCAAGAAGAAACCGACGAGCGTCAATCCGGACCTTAAAGACTTCTCAAACGGTGTCGCGCTCACTCCCCCTATGGGTTGGTCGAGTTGGAATACATTCCGCAACCGCATAAACGAGAAACTTATCCTCGAGACGGCGCAGGCGATGAAAGACAACGGACTTATCGAGGCAGGATACAATTACATCAATCTCGACGATTGTTGGCAATCCTCTTTGCGTGACGAAAACGGAGAACTCGTCGGTGATTACGAAACTTTTCCAAGCGGTATCGAAAGTCTTGCAAAAAAGGTAAACTCAATGGGGCTTAAACTCGGCGCATACACCTCCAACGGCACGCTTACGTGTGAAGACTTGCCCGCAAGCCTCGGAAGAGAACAATACGATGCCTACACGCTTGCAAAATGGGGCATAGAATACTTCAAGTACGACTATTGCCATCATATACCCGTCTCCAAATACGCGCCTTTGGTGTATTCTATAAGCATTTCGCAATTCGACGGTCACCCAATCGAATATTCCGTACACAACGCGGTTTTGGGCGGTCTTGCAAGATTTATGACGGATACCAAGCTCCCGAGCGGTAGTTACGTATCGGGGCTCGACGCCAATCTCGGTTCTATCACCTACAACAATATCGAAGTGGACGAAGACGGCGAATACGTGCTCACCGTCAATATCAAAAAACACGGAAATTACGAAAAATACCTCGTTGCAAAAATCAACGACGACAAGCAATACGAGATTCTCTTCCCGCCTCAAAAACGCTTCAACGTTACGGCACGCTTCCAAGTTATCGTAACGCTCAAAGCGGGCAAAAATACAATCAAACTTTTCAACCCCGTCACGTCCGACGCCGACAGCGAAATGTATCAATACTTGCGTATGGGCAACGCGCTCAAAACCGCAACCGCAAGAGTTGCGAAAGAGCGCAAAGAAAAGGAAAAACCCATCGTTTTCTCAATATGCGAATGGGGCTGGGGCAAGCCGTACAATTGGGGCGCAAAAGCGGGCAATTTGTGGCGCACGACTCCCGATATCCGTCCTTGGTGGTGGTGGATTAAGCTCATCTACGAGCACAACGTAAAACTCTATAAATACGCAAGCAAGGGACACTACAACGATCCCGATATGCTCGAAGTCGGCAACGGCAAGTTGACGTACAATCAAAACGTGTCGCACTTCTCGCTTTGGTGTATGATGAATTCTCCGCTTATTCTCGGCAACGATTTGAGAACTATGAGCGACAAGGTAAAAGAAATCGTCACCAACACAAACCTCATTGCAATCAACCAAGACTCGCTTGCAAAACAAGCAAAACGCGTCAAAAAAGGCACTGTGGACGTGCTTGCCAAACCGCTTGCGGACGGCTCTACCGCTCTTTGTTTCTTCAATAAATCGTCGCACGGAGCAAGCGTCAAATTCAACCTCAATACTCTTTGCAAGGACGAATACGTTGCAATGAAACAATCCTCGCATTACACCTTGCACAATCAATGGGCCTACGAAACGCTCGAGAGCGACGGCACGGTGAAAATCACGCTTGAAAAGCACCAAACCAAAGTGTATATCGTCAAATGATCAGACACGTCAAACACCCGTTTCCGCCCGTCATAGACGAGAATTGCACCACTCTTATACTCGGTAGCGTTCCGTCCGTCAAATCGGTGGAATACGACTTCTATTATATGCACCCGCAAAATAGATTTTGGCGGGTGCTTTCGCTTATCTACGGCGTGGATTTGTACGGAGCAAGCGTTGAAGAGCGCAAAAAGTTTTTGCTTGCTCACCACATCGCAATGTACGATAGCGTGGAGGAGTGCGACATCAACGCAAGCAAAGATACCGACATCAAAAACGTCGTTCCCGCCGATATAAGTGCGCTTATGCAAAGAAGCAAAATAAACCGCATACTTTGCAACGGCAAGGCTTCATACAACTACTTCGTCAAGTACAATCCCGCTCTCGCGCCTATCGCAACTTCCCTTCCCTCCACAAGCCCCGCCAATGCGCAATTCTCCCTCGAAAGACTTGTAAAAGAATGGGGAAAAGCGTTGAGTTAGTCTTTTTCCGCCTCTATCAAAGAAAGTAAAACTATAATTAAATAAATTTTTGTCGTAACTCCTTAAATGCAATACCCCCTCTTTCCGGACACGCCGGCATTTCTCCC
>URUQ01000077.1 GCA_900551145.1 uncultured Eubacteriales bacterium | reverse complement strand
GCGCGATTTTTTGCGCGTCGCAATATTTTTGAATATCCATAAAATACCCCCTGATACTTATAATTTTATTTTAATGCCAAAACCCGAGCGTGTCAACCCCGATTGTATACAAACGTATGATATCGTGCCATAACTTATAAAATGCATGGAAAAGGGACATTTTATCGAAAATATGTTGCGTTTTGACAGTTTTCTCCTGTGAAATTCTATACAAAGGTATTGAAAATAAAAAAACAAAGTGATATAATATATATCTAAAATAGGTAATTATGGACTTAATTCGTACAATCGATTTGAAAAGGACTATCCTTGAAGACAACGACGCCGACGCAAACAAATTGCGCTCGGAACTTGACGACGCAGGCGTTTATTATATCAACGTGATGTCTGCGCCCGGTAGCGGCAAAACGTCGTTGCTTGTAGGACTCATCGGCGCGCTTAAAGATAAATGCGCGGTGGGAGTTATGGAAGCGGATATCGACGGCGACGTCGACGCATACACGATTCGCGAAGCGGGCGCACAGTCTATCCAACTTCACACGGGCGGGATGTGCCACCTCGACGCGGATATGTCTCGTCAAGGTTTCAAGGAGTTTGGCACCAAAGAAGATATCGTGTTTCTGGAGAACATCGGCAACCTCGTATGTCCCGCCGAGTTCGATACGGGCGCGCATCTCAAAATGGCGTTGCTCGCAGTTCCCGAGGGTGACGATAAGCCTCTCAAATACACGTTGATGTTTTCAAGTTGCGACGTGCTTGTCATCACCAAGATAGACACCGCGAAATACTTTGACTTTGACGTGGAAAAATGCAAAGAATATCTTGCAAAAATCAATCCGAATGCAAAAGTGTTCGTCGTATCCTCCAAAACGGGCGAGGGCGTCGGCGCGCTTGCGGATTGGATATACGGCAAATATAGCGAGTGGCAAGAGGGGCTGAAATGAGAGTTATATCCGTAAAAGAAAGCATATTTTCAAACAACGACAAAGTTGCGGATTCCCTTCGAGCGTCGCTCGAGGCGCAAGGCACGTTTATGCTCAACGTGATGTCTTCCCCCGGTAGCGGAAAGACGACGCTTCTTTCAAGGCTCATTCGCGACATGAAGCAATCGCTTAAAATAGTTGCTATGGACGTCGACATCGAGACGGACGTAGACGCAAGACGTATCGCCGAGAACGCGGGCGTCGAAAGCGTGCAAATCCACAACGGCGGGCTTTGCCATATAGACGCACAAATGGTTGCGGACGCACTCTCGCAAGCGGACTTTCCAAAATCCGACCTCATTGTGCTTGAAAACATAGGCAATCTCGTATGTCCTGCGGAGTTCGACACGGGCGCACATCTCAATATGATGCTCTTGTCCGTACCCGAGGGTGACGACAAACCGCTCAAATATCCGCTTATGTTCCAAAAATGCGACATAGTGGTGGTCACCAAGATAGACACGCTCGAAGCGTTTGACTTCGATATGCAAGCGTTTGAGAAACACATCAAGAATCTAAACGAGAACGCGCAGATTTTTCCCGTCAGTGCAAAAACGGGTGAGGGCGTAGACTCGTTGGAGAATACATTGTACAAAAAAATAAAGTTTTTCGGTAAAGGAGAAAACATCAATGGCTGAGATGAGCAAAGCATTCGTCCCCGAACATATGGGAGAAGCGAATCCGAGTGAGAAAATCCTCAAATTGGCAAGAAAAATCACGGACTGCGTCGATCACAAGATCAAAGGCGTGACAGCAAACGATCCCGAGTATTGGGGACTTCGTTGCCTCGTAACCGACGAAATGGCAGACGTCGCACTCACAATGAAAGTGCGTCATCACTACACGTTCGAGCAAATGTTGAAGCTTAATCCGCAATACAAAGCGGAAGACCTTCAAAAACTTCTCGACAAGATGAGCTACGTAGGACTTTTGGAATACGATTACGGCGATCATTACGACGATAACGGTCCTATCAAAGGCGCAAAACGCGTACGTCGTTATTGCCTTCCTATGTTCGTTCCCGGTTCTGCCGAGTTCACGAATATGATCAAGAAGCAACTCGACGACCATCCCGAACTTGCAATGTTCTTTGAAAGAATGACCTATTTGCCTTTGACTATGGTTACGCCTATGGTCCCGGCGGGCGGTGCAGGTATCGGTATGCACGTTATCCCCGTTGAAAAGGCAATCGAAATGGAAAACGAGACTGCCGACATCGAGCACCTTTCTTACTGGCTCAAAAAGTACGAAGGTCACCTCGGCGTAGGTATCTGCTCTTGCCGTTACGGCCGTGCAAAACTCGGCGAAGGCTGCGGAGACAGCTGTGAAGAGTGGTGTATCGGTGTCGGTGATATGGCTGACTATTGCCGTGAGACGGGCAAAGGTCGCGACATCACTTACGAAGAGGCAATGCAAATCCTCCGCAACGCAGAGAAGAACGGTTTTGTTCACCAAATCACCAACATCGACGGTCAAAACAAGATCTTCGCAATCTGCAACTGCAACGTCAACATCTGCAACGCATTGCGTACGTCACAACTTTTCAATACGCCTAATATGTCCAGAAGCGCATACGTCGCTCGCGTCGAAAAAGACAAATGCGTCGCTTGCGGTAAGTGCGTAGAATATTGCCCTACCGGCGCAGTCAAACTCGGTCAAAAACTTTGCACCAAGCAAGGCGAAATCAAGTATCCCAAGCACGAACTTCCCGACAACCTCAGCTGGGGTCCGGATAAATGGGACGAAGATTACAGAGACAAGAACCGTATCAACTGCTACGAAACCGGTACGTCTCCTTGTAAAGTCGCTTGCCCCGCACACATCGCGGTACAAGGCTATATCCGCAAGGCAAAAGAAGGCAAATATCAAGAAGCACTTGCACTCATCAAGAAGGACAACCCGTTCCCCGCAGTTTGCGGTCGCGTCTGCAACAAGCGTTGTGAAGCGGCTTGCACGAGAGGAACTATCGACGAGGCAGTCGCAATCGACGATATCAAGAAGTTCATCGCAGAGCAAGATTTGCATGCGGAAACGAGATATATCCCCGAAGTGGTCATTCCGTCCAACGTTGACAAACAATGGTCGCAAAAGATTGCAATCATCGGTGCAGGTCCCGCAGGTCTTTCTTGCGCATACTATCTTGCAACCAAAGGTTACAAACCCACCGTCTTTGAAAAGAACGAGAAACTCGGCGGTATGCTCACTTACGGTATTCCGTCCTACAAACTCGAAAAAGACGTCATCGAAGCAGAAATCGACGTTTTGCGTGAGCTTGGCGTTGAATTCAAGACCGGCGTAGACGTCGGCAAAGACGTGACTATTCCCGAACTTCGTGAGCAAGGCTACAAAGCGTTCTACGTTGCAATCGGTTGCCAAGGCGGCAGATTGCCGGGAGTCCCGGGTGAAGACGCAATCGGCACGGATATGGCAGTTTCCTTCTTGCACAAAGCAACGGAAAACCACGACAGAAAGTTGAACGGTGCAACCGTCGTCATCGGTGGCGGTAACGTCGCAGTCGACTGCGCACGTACGGCTGTTCGCTTCGGTAGCGACGTCGTAGGTATGTACTGCCTCGAATCTCGCGACACTATGCCCGCAAGCAAGAAAGAAATTGAAGAAACTCTTGCAGACGGCATCACCGTCAACAACGGTTGGGGCCCCAAGGAAATCCTCAAGAACGAAGACGGCACCGTCAAAGCGGTCGTGTTCAAGAAATGCCTCAGCGTTATCGATCCCGTCACCAAGAGATTCAATCCTCAATACGACGAGAACGATACCATCACGGTCGAAGCGCAAAACGTCATCTTCGCAATCGGTCAAACCGTCGTTTGGGGCGACTTGCTCAAAGGCACGAAAGTCGAGTTCCATCACGGCAATTATCCTGTCGCTGACGCTCTCACTTATCAAACGGCAGAACCCGACATCTTCGTCGGTGGCGACGTATACAGCGGACCGAAGTTTGCTATCGACGCAATCGAAGCAGGTAAGAACGCGGCTGTATCTCTCCACAGATTCGTACAACCGGGCACGAGCATGACCATCGGTCGCAATCGTCGCGACTTCATCGAGCTCGACAAGAACAATATCGTCATCGACAGTTATGACACCGCAGGCAGACAAGAAGCCAAGGAACTCGAAGGCGACAAGCATTCCTTCAGAGATTTGCACGGCACTCTCACGGAAGAGCAAGTACACACGGAAGCATCTCGTTGCCTCGGTTGCGGCGCAAGCGTCGTAGACGAGAACAAGTGCATCGGTTGCGGTGTCTGCACCACCAAGTGCGAATTTGACGCAATCCACCTCCATAGAGAACATCCCGAATGCTCGACGATGGTACGCAGTGAAGACAAGTTCAAGAAGATCTTGCCGTACGCTATCAAACGTGGATTCAGAATCGTCTTTGGCAAAAAGACCGCCGAAGAAAAAGCGTCTCAAAAGAAACACAAAGAGTACGTAAAAGCAACCAAAAAAGCCAAAAAGGCAAACAAATAAGAGGTAATTATGCACGAGTTAGGAGTGGTTTTTCACATTGCGGACATAGTGAGCGACGTCGCTCGCAAGAATAACGCGTCCAAAATAGCAAAAGTCGTCATGCAAATTGGCGAGGTTTCCACCGTCGTCAACGACCAACTCATTGATTGCTGGAATTGGAACGCCAACCGCACCGACCTTCTCAAAGGTTGCAAAATGGAAGTGGAAACCATTCCTGCCGTCACCTACTGCGAGGATTGCAAAAAAGAGTATCCCACCGTTCAATACGGCAAAATTTGCCCCTACTGTGGCAGTGAGCATACTTATCTATTGCGCGGAAATGAAGTCCAAATCAAAGAAATTCTCGTAGAATAAGGTCTCAAATAGCGAATAGCATCGTCAAAGCCCCTTGACCATCAACTCACGTACGCATTAGTACGTTAGGGTTGCTGTCCAAGGGGCTTTTCCTTGCTCTTCATCTATTTGAGCCCTTATTCCAACGAGAATTTATATAACTTATTAACGGAATGTGCTTATTCGTAGCGTGGAGGCGCAAGGCGCCGACCGCACCGAGCGCCAAGCTTGACGATTAGTACAAGCGACTGCGCCGTGTTGTTGCGTAGCCGGCGCACAAAGCGCAGTGACATAATGAGAGAAATGTCCCAATTATGCGCGTGCCGAGTGTTGCCCCCTGCGGAGCAGTTCCGTGGGTTCACTCAAGCATGGCGCAGAGGGGGAACGGAATAGGGGAAACACATGAGGAAGGGGGAAAGTTGCATTAAATAATATTTTAGAAATGCCGGCGTGTCCGGAAAGAGGGGGCATTGTATTTGAGGAGTTACGACGCACTCTATTAGAATGTAAAGTGGGTTTTAATAACTTTATTTGGGGTGTGATTGAGTTATATACTTATCACTCTTTTACGAGTTCATAACTATAAAATATTCAGTCAGTTTTTCGGGGGTGTCCGCAAAGGCGGTGGAGTCCCAGTATTCGACGAGAAGTATAAAGTTCTCTATAACCGAATTGACTTTGAGACTTTTGGGCAAGTCTTTGCCGTTTACGAAATTGTTTTCAACGCACGCGGTGGCAAATTCATTTAGTTCGCCTCTCAAATATGTCAAAAACACGTCTTTGCTTTGCGAGAGAAGTATTGCGTGCACAAGCGTTTTTTCGTCGTGCAAGTGATAGAAAATGTGAGTGATGAAGTGCTTGTAATCGAATATTGACGACTTGGAAAAATCGTGGCTTTGTTCTTCCTCGACGGTGTGTGAAAATACGTGTCCGAAAATCGTCGTGCAAATCGATTTGAGCAAATCCTCTTTTGTTTTATAGTGGGCGTAGAACGTACTGCGTGCCACACCGCTTGCGTCCAAAACGTCTTGTATGCGGACGTCGCTGTATTCTTTTTCAAGCAAAACGCTTGCAAATGCGTTGTAAATCTTTTCCGTAGTTGCGGATATTTTTTTATGCATAATTTCACCTCGAGTATATTGTATCAAACATTGTGTTTCGTTGTCAATACATATAGCTGTCTCTTATACACATCTCCGAGCCCACGAGACGGACTCCTATCTCG
>URUQ01000076.1 GCA_900551145.1 uncultured Eubacteriales bacterium | reverse complement strand
CACGATAAGTATTTTATATATAATATAATTATAAATAATTCGCGTGATACGCGCGCTTGCGCGTTGAAAGTTTGAGGGAAATATGGGTTCGTTATTCACCAAAGACATCGCCGTTCTCGACGTCAACTCTCGCCTTATAAGTGCCATCGTCGGCTCGAAGAGGGCGCAGAGTGTTTTTGGAATTAAGTCGCTCGTTGAAAAGCAACATCAAGGCTACGAAAACGGCGAATGGTTTGACAAAGACGATACGGTCGATATCGCAAAATCCGTCCTTCTCGATGCAATGAAATCTGCCGAATCTCGCACCAAAAAACTTTTTATTGGCGTTCCCGCCGAGTTCGTTACGGTGGTCACCAAGGAGGTTGGCATTCGTCTTGACAGACAAAGACGCGTCATCGACGACGATATAGATTATTTGCTCAAAAAGGGCGACGATTTCGACACTGATAAATACTTGACAATCAACACGTCCGCAATATATTATTCAGTCAACGGCGACGAGAAGATATATAGCGACGTTCGCGATATGGAAGCTACCGGAGTTGACGCTTGCGTGTCGTATATGCTTTGCGAAAGAAGTTTTGTCAAGACTTTTGACGAGGTCGCTTCATCGCTCGGTTTTACGGACGTAAGATACGTTGCCACTTGCTGGGCGGAGTGCATGTCTCTTTTGGAAAAAGAGCAACGCGACAGCGTTTATATGCTTATCGACATCGGATATCTTTCATCGTCCGTATGTATTGCAAAAGGCGAAGGCATTTTGGAAATGAAGTCCTTCTCGATGGGCGGTGCGCACATTTGCGCCGACATTTACGAGGCTTTGGACGTGCCTTTCGATATGGCGGAAGAGGCAAAACGCCTCGTGGATATCAATCTAAACTACAACGACGAGGCGGTGCTCGTAGGCGACGGAGAAAACGTGGTTTACGCTGCCGATGCTTGCGAGATTGCCAAAAATCGTCTCGACGTATTCGCAGACGTGATATCCGACATTTTCAAGGAAATAGAGGAGGACGCACCCTCGTATGTGCCTGTGTATCTCACGGGTGAAGGCGTCGCTTCGATGCGCGGAGCAAAGAAGTATTTGAGCGAACAGCTCGGCAAAAATATAGAAGTCGTCACACCGAAACTACCCGGATTCGTTAAGCCAGACGATTGTTCAAAAGCTTCGCTTTTGGTTATGGCTGACAATCTTTCCAAATTCAATTTCGGTGCATTTATAAAAAAGATATTCAACGGAGGTAAAAAATGATAGATTTTGAAAAATTCGGCTGGACTACTCAAGACGAGAATGCCGAACAAGTAGAAGAACCCGCACAAGAAGAGGAAGTCGTTCAAGAAGTCGAGGACGTCCAACCCGTACAAGAAGAGGAGCACGAGTATCAACCCGTATCCCAAAAGAAGCCGGGCAAAGCCAATATCGTCGTCGTCGGCGTGGGCGGTGGCGGAAACAACGCCGTCAACAATATGATCCGTGCAGGTATTAAGAGTGCAAGTTTTGTGGTTATGAACACTGATATGCAAGCACTCAATATGTCATTGGTCGCTCCGCATTGCAAAATTCAACTCGGTGCAAATATGACGGGCGGTCTCGGCGCAGGTTCGGATCCCGAAGTGGGCAGAAAAGCCGCAGAGGAATCTCGTGAGCGCATCAAAGCCGCACTCAAAGACATCGATTTGCTCTTCATAACCGCAGGTATGGGCGGTGGCACGGGTACGGGCGCAGCACCCGTCATTGCAGAGATTGCAAAATCTATGGGTATTCTCACCGTTGCGGTTGTCACCAAACCGTTCAATTTCGAGGGCGCGCAACGCCAAAGAAATGCGGAAGAAGGCATCAAAAACCTCAAAAATTTCGTAGATACGCTCTTGGTTATCCCCAACCAAAAACTCATCGAAGTGCTTGACAAGAACATCTCTTTCAAACGTGCTTTCGAGATTGCCGACGACGTATTGCGTCAAGGCGTTCAAGGCGTCAGCGACGTTATCGCAAATCCCGAGCTTATCAACCTCGACTTTGCGGACGTGCGCACCATCCTCTCCAACAAAGGTCTTGCCCACATGGGTATCGGCTATGGCAAGGGCGAGAAGAGAGTTATCGAAGCAGTTCGCGGTGCGGTTTTCAGTCCGTTGCTTGAAACGGATATCGAAGGCGCAACGGGTATCATCGTCAACATCACCGGCGGTGAAGATATGTTGCTCGGAGAAGTCACCGAGGCTTGCGACATCGTAAAACAAGTCGTCGATCCCAGTGCAAACATCATTCTCGGCACGGCATTCGTCCCCGACAAGAAAGATATCGAGATCACCATCATTGCAACGGGCTTCGTTGACAGAAACGTTGCTCCCGCAAGAAGCAGTGCTCCGCAACCCGCAAGACCGCTTTCGAGCGCATTTGCACAAGCGGCGGCGAATGTCGAGACTGAAAGGGAAGAGGAAGTTCAACCAGAAGTCGAAGCTCCCGTTTACAATCCCGACATCTTTGCAAACCGTCCCATTTTCAACACGCAAAGACCACAAGCCCCCGTTGAACCCGCTCAACCCGTCGTTCAACCCGTGCAACCCGTACAGGCACAACCTCAACAACCCGTTCAAGAGGCTCAAAACGGCGTTCAATCTTCAAGAATCGACGTGTCCTCAAAACAAGTTCCCGCTTTCTTGCGCAGATTGAGAAAGGACAGAGATTGATTGAAAATCACTCAAAAACGATATTCTAAACGGTTTAATTGTTAGAATTTTTGATTGCAATTGCCGATTAAGAATATTGAATTAATACAAATTTGACTTTTATAACCCTTGCATTTTTTGCGAGGGTTATATTTTTTGCTCGACATCAAAGGAAAGTTTTTCCACAATCGATAGTTTATCCTCTATACGTGAGCGTGTACATAGAACTTGTTATATTCAACAATCTCGCAATTGATTTGATGCTTATCTGCGCCGTGCAAACGACGAGACGACGTAAGGCGTACAAGTTGCGAATTGCGCTCGCAACCTTGCTCGGTGCAGTGTGTGCAACGATATACGCCGTCGCACCAAAATGGGCAAGTATCGTTATCAAAATATTGCTTGCACCGCTTATGGCTTTGATATTTGACAAGTACGGTGGTGAAAACAAAAGGGCGGTTTTGCTCGATTATCTCAAATCGCTTGCGTGCTTCGTCTGTTATACGTATCTTACGGGCGGCGTAATATACGGTGTATCGTATGCAACGGGCGTGGACGTCAACTCTTATGCGATAGAGGGAATTATCGCGCTTGCAATCGCATTGGTGCTTATATGCGCAAGGTGCGTTGCCGTCAAGAAGTCCAAAAGTGCGTGTACGACCAAGAGCGTTACGCTTTGCGCCAACGGCAAAACGATAGAGGTGTGCGCATTGTGTGACAGCGGAAATTTGCTAGTGGATGACGTGAGCGGATTGCCCGTCGTGATACTCTCGCATAAGACCGCCGACAAGTTGGGGAAGATGCCTATCGAGGGATATATAAACGTATCCACGGTTGGCGGAGAAAGCATGTTGCCGATAGTTCCGCTTTGCGACGTTCAAGTCGACCAAAGGCATAAAAGAGCAATCGGCGCAATCAGCGACGGCGAATTTGCAAATTACGATATTATATTGCAAAATTCAATGTTCTAACAATGTAAAATGTGTTTTTATAATTTTGCAAAAATCTTATTCGATACGATAAAATATCACATGGTCGACGTTTGGATACGGCATGACGATTGCTTGCGTATGATGCGAAAGATTATCAAAATCGATATCACCGGAGAGTATATATGAAAGGAAAATTAAGAGCATTGTTTCAAAAACTGTTGGAGTGGCTCGGTATAAAAGAGTCGTCTTACGTCAATTACATATCTCAGACGGGTTCGTTGCCTACGCCTCTAACGCCCGAAGAGGAACAACAGACCGTGCGCAATTTTCTTGACGGAGACGAGGACGCACGTCTAAAACTTATCGAGCACAATTTGCGCCTTGTGGTGTATATCGCAAAGAAGTTTGACAACACGGGCGTCGATATGGACGATTTGGTGTCAATAGGCACGATAGGACTTATCAAGGCGGTTGGCAGTTACAATCCCGACAAAAATATTAAGCTTGCCACGTTTGCCTCTCGGTGCATCGAGAATGAGATATTGATGCACTTGCGCAAGACGAGCAAGACTCGCTCGGAAATATCCCTTGACGAGCCTCTCAACGTCGATTGGGAAGGGAATACGTTGCTTTTGAGTGATATTTTGGGCACGGACGCGGATTGCGTTTACAACGACGTGGAGTCCTCCGACGAGTGCAGAATACTTCGCAATACGTTTGAAAAACTTCCGCCGAGAGAAAGGCAGATATTGTCCTTGCGCTTCGGTCTATACGGCAAGGACGAGATGACGCAAAAAGAAATTGCAGATATGATGGGAATATCGCAATCGTATATATCCCGCCTTGAAAAGAAGATTGTGGAAAACTTGAAAAAGGATATGCAAAAACTCGGATAAATTCCACACGCAAAGACCGCAAACTTTGACCAAACGCCACGTTATTAAAACAGCGCGAGTGTTGAGCGCACGTGGCAGCCGTTCAACCTGTGCAAGTGAATTTATAGCGTATATTATTCCGATTTATCCACAATATATTTATTAACAAATATAAATTCTGCCCGTACATACACCAAAGGAGGTCGCTTGTATGGGCAGAGTTGAAATTTGCGGAATAGACACCGCAACGTTGCCAAAGATAAATTGCACCGAGTGCGACGAGTTGTTGAAGCGCATAAAAAACGGTGACAGTGAGGCACGAGATTTGTTTTTGAAGGCAAATATGCGCCTTGTACTATCATGTGTCGGTAGATTTTCAAAATCGGGAGAGAGTGCGGATGACTTGTTCCAAGTGGGAATGGTCGGACTTTTGAAAGCACTCGAAAACTTCGATATCAATCTCAACGTACGCTTTTCAACCTACGCAGTGCCGATGATAATCGGTGAAATGCGCCGAGCAATTAGAGATAGAACCACTATAAAAGTTTCGAGAAGTATGCGCGATACGGCATATAAAGCATTGAAGGCGCGTGAAAATATGTCAAAAAACAACGCCAATGATCCCACTATGCTCGAAATTGCCGAGGAAATAGGAATTCCGCTCAAAGAAGTGGCTTGCGCTCTCGATGCCGTAAGCGAACCCGTTTCCTTCTTCGAACCGGCGTATAATGACGGTGAAGACGGTATGGAGATCATCGATCAACTTGCCGACAAAAAGGAAAACAGTGAAAATTGGACGGAAAAAATCGCTTTGCACGAGGCACTCAAACTCGTGCCCGAGAGGGAATTGCAAGTGATAAAACTCCGCTATTTCGACGGCAAAACGCAAATCGAAATTAGCCAAATCGTCGGCATATCGCAAGCGCAAGTATCGAGGCTCGAAAAATCCGCCTTATCAAAAATCAAAAGCGCAATGAATTGACTTATAACAAAACAATATTTAAAAACGCCGTTTTTCAGGCGTTTTTATGTTTTATCAATATGCGTTGCGTTAGTTATTCTGCGGTTGATTGTATGGTGATTGATTTTGATTGTACGGATTTTGATTATATTGGCGTTGCGTTTGTTCTGAATCGTCAGAGTTACCGTCAAGTGAGCAAACCATTGCTCCGACCATTTCCACGAGAATTGCGTCTTGACCGATTTTGATAATGCGGTTGTAGGGGATAAATATACTGTCGGTGCTCGTGATGCTTTTTAAAATGCTCTTTTTTCCCGGGACGACTAAGCCCGTGACGTTTCCGCACGCATTGAAAATCATATCGCAAACGTGTCCGAGTTCTTTGCCGTCGGCAACGTTTACAACCGTCTTTTTGCTTAATTCTTGAAAGGAATACTGCCGATTGTTCATACCGTTCATACTATATTTTATTCGCGCGCGCGTGAAATATGATGTCGTGTAACGTATTTCGCTACGCTTGATACTTCTCACGGTGATATTGCGACTTTGTCGCAGTGATATTCTCGCAATGCGAGAGTGATATTTTTGGCTTGCGCCAAAAGTGATATTGCGCCGACTGCGCAGTTGCGGAGTATTTCGTATGGTAGAAATTGTAATTTTAGATTAAAGTGTGCACTAAATGTTGTAT
>URUQ01000075.1 GCA_900551145.1 uncultured Eubacteriales bacterium | reverse complement strand
ATAGGAGTCCGTCTCGTGGGCTCGGAGATGTGTATAAGAGACAGGTCTACATCAACGTCCTCTTCGACTTTTGCAAGTTTCTTGGGCGTTGCGGACGGGAACAATGCAAAGAAGTGGCTTCCCTTGCATACGAAAACTTCACGAGCGATAATCATACACACAAATGCGAGCGTTCCGCCAAACGTGACGTCGCTCATATAGTGTGCGCCGACTACTATACGGCTGATTGCTACGAGCATGGTGATTGCAATCGGGATAATCCAGCAAGCGATTTTGACGCCTTTTTTGCTCTTTTCGCTCTTGAAATCGATAACGTCGGGCAACATAATGAGCGCGTAAGACATACCTGCCGCACAAGTATGACCGGACGGGAACGACTTGAACGCGTCGCCTGCACCGGGATATGCGTCAACGAACATCTTGATGATATCTTCACTCGGTTGACCGTTGCTAATATACCACGGCGTATAACCTTGCACGACACCCGTGTCTATAAGAAGTTGACCGACGTTTGAGTTGATTGCTCTGTATCTCATACGACCGACGGGATCTTTGATAATCATAATGAGGATATTTGCTACGACTACCGCCGAAATAACAGCAATAACCCACCATACGAGTTTTTTGAGAGTCTCGGGTTTGAGATTTTTGAACGCCAACACGTTGAGCGCTTGTAGCGTGAGTGCAATGAGCCACTCGATAGCCATAACCGCACCGTCGTGACGGAATTCATATACGATTGCACCCGCCGTAGGACCGACTTGCGCCGCTGCATGCTCGAGCACGTATCTGAACGTATCTTTGATATAGTACCACCAAGCAACCGCCCCCGCAATTGCCAATACGACTGCGAGAGTCACGCCCCACCATTTTTTGCCGAACGTTCTTGCAAAAAACCAGCACAAAATCGCAGTGCATACCGCAAGCACGATATAAATCGGGGACGTTCCCACCGCCTCACCGACTACGCCGAAAAGGTCGTTTGCGATGTAGTCACCGGGTTTCAAAGCGTTTTTGGTGAGAACTTGACTTACTTGAAAATCATATACAGACGCTATCGCAATAAGCGCGGCAAAAATTGCCACAAACAAAACGATTGAAATAATCGTCTTATTTTTGAGAGAAAGAGATTTCATAAAATCACCCTTACTTGATTTATTTGTTTAGTATACAGATTTTACCACATTATCGCCACTTTTTCAAGACAAAATCTCAAAATTGCCATTAATGCGCAAAATTTACCGTTTTTAAGACGAAAGTATTCTCAAATTCAAATAAAGTTGTAATACATTTGAGGCAAAATCGCATTTTCGACAAAAAATCTACTTTGCCCAAATTGAAATATGCACATATGTCCTATTGGCAAAAAGAAAACACTTTTCAAATGAATATGGATAAAGAGCGCGTTTTTATAAAGATATGAAGATAAATTCCAAAGAATATGGCATTTATAAAGAGCAAGATAAAAACAAACGCTCGATCGAGCGTTTGTTTTTGTTCATATTGCCCCGCACTGCCGTGTGATGCCATTTTATAAACCCGCCGTTCGAGCAGGGTGGGTAAAGACTACCGTGCGGTATCTGCCTTCCTCCGATATAAATGAGGCCTGACATCTCCGCATAATGTCGGACGCGTCATCCCGTATAAAATTTGTGGTTCAAAATATAGCACCATCACAAACTTAGCAGGAAACTTTTATCATCTTCAATATACCATATATACGATACGATTGCAATACCCAATTTTTGTAAAGATTGCATTACTTGCCTATTTTGCGAAAAACAAATATTCTAACTGCACTAATTTTGAACTATTTAATTTTACAATCCAATAAAGTGCGTCGTAACTCCTCTAAATAGAATTTTACCCCCTCTTTCCGGACACGCCGGCATTTCTCCCGCCACTCGGTTAGGGACATTTCCCTACACGAGTAACCATCGCTCGCGGGGGAGACAATCGGCGCTCACATAGAAAAGTATCGTCCCATTATTATGCCACTCGTTCACCGATAAAAACAACAACACTTATCGGTTCACTTGTACTAATCGTCAAGTTCGGCACTCCACCGCTCGTCGCCTTGCGACTCGAAGTTCCGTCTTCGAAATTGCAAATATCGTTAATAAGTAAACTTTGACAAAGCGCAGTTTCTAACAGCGATAAATCGATGCATAATGCGAAAACACCCCAAGAACGACAAAAAAAGTCTAAAATGCGTCATTGAGATGAAGAACAAGAAAGAACCGTCCGAACGACAACCCTAATTTACTAATCGTAAATAAGTTGGCGGACGGACGGCTCTGACGCGGTTATTCGCTACTTAGTGTGTTTTCTAACAGCGATAAATCGATGCATAATGCGAAAACACCCCAAGAACGACAATCCTAACGTACATAATCGTACGTGAATTGGCGGGCTTGGGGTGTTGACAAAATTAGGCGCGATTTAGCGCTGTTAGAATGCCCAGTTGCCGTTGCGGAAGATGGGAATAATCTCCCCACTACGCGTTATAGCATCTATATCGAGATCTTGTGAACCGATCATAAAGTCAACGTGAATGATTGAGTCGTTGATACCCTTTTGACGGCATTGGTCAAGAGTGAGATTGGCGTAATCTTTGATGCAGTTTTCAAATCCGCGACCGAATGCAAGATGGCAACACGCGTTTTCGTCGAAAAGTGTGTTGTAGAAAGTAATTCCACTGTTGCGAATGGGTGAATCGTACGGAACAAGTGCACACTCACCGAGATATGCGGAATTTTCATCCATAGATATCATTTGTTTGAGCAAGTCTTCCCCTTTTTCGGCGTGAACTTCCACTGCTTTTCCGCCCTCGAAGCGTACAGAGAAGTTTTCGATGAGTTCTCCTCTATAAGAAAGAGGACGCGTTGCGTATACGACGCCTTCCGCTTGACCTTTCATTGGTGAGGTAAACACTTCTTCGCTCGGAATATTGGGATTGAATTCTACACCGCCGAGCGTATCTTCGCTTCCGCCCAAGAAAAGTGCGTCGTCAATCAAGCCGACGGTGAAATTCGTGCCGTTAGATGACGTATAATGCAACTTTTCGATACTGAGCGAGTTGAGATAATCGCACCTTGATTTGAGGTCTGCGTTGTGGTCTTCCCACGCTTTTACGGGATCTTCACCGTCAGCTCTCGACGTATAAAGAATTGCGTTCCAAAGTTTTTCGACAGCTTTACCCTCTCTTTCGTTGGGGAAAACCTTTTTTGCCCACGCTTTGCCGGGGACTGCCGCTATGCACCATTGATATTTGTTTTCCATAGCGTCGCGCATAGGCTTAATGATAGGATATTTTGCACGTTGAGATTTTGCCACTTTCTCTTGATTGACGCCTTTAAGTCCGTCCGGATCGTCGGAATCAATGAAAATAACGGCGGGAAGTGCCTCGACTTTGTGTTTGAACTTCTCTATTTCCCAATTTTCCATAGTGGAAAGAGTTTTGAGAGAGCGATAACGATAATGTAGTTTGGTAAGAGGTTGATAACTCCACTCCACCGTGACTTTGCTTGCGCCCGCGCGATAGCATTCTTCAACCACCATTTTGACAAATTCGGGTTGATCGAGCGACGCATTGACGACCACTTCTTGCCCCTTGCGTACGTTTACGCCCTTGACTGCGATAAGTTTCGCAAATTTTTGCATCGTTGTTTTTTTCATAACGACAACTCCTATATGTTTACTGGTAATATTGTAACACATATTGCGAGTTTTTTGAATTAATAATTAATAATTATTAATTAATAATTGTGGAGTATTCCATATCCGCCAAATTATGTAAAGCGCAATATTTAGATGAAGAACAAGAATGAGCAAATAAAAAAGCGCACGAATGTGCGCCACCAAGCAGGCAAGCTTACGAAACGACAGTATGACTATAATTCTGCCAAGATTGATAGTAAAGATTGACTGCGCGGTTAGAGGTAAAAAAATCTAGCGTGGCTCTCCGAGTTGTGCAAGAATTTGCACAACTCGGTTGCCACAGCGACGATTTTTTTACAGTTTCATTGCGACGTCCCAAGCGCCCCATATTACAGTACGCAAGTTACCGATCTTTGCACTGTCGCCTACAACGTGCACGTGTTTGCCTCCCTCGGCAACAGGTGCGGGAATGTAACCGACGGACATAATGACGGAATCAGCGGGAATCTCGAACTCTTTACCCGTCTTGTCTTGGACTTTGACGCCGTTGTCGGTGACGGACAAGAGCTTGGTTTCGAGGTGTACGGGCACTTTGTGAAGTGCGAAGTACTCACGCAAATAGGAAGAGTTGGCAAGGCATACGCCCTTGACTGCGATAAGGTCGTTCTTCATCTCGACGATGGTGGGATGTTTGCCTCTCAAATGCAATTCGTATGCGATTTCGCAACCCGTGAGACCGCCACCGATAATGACGACGTTGTCACCGACCTCTTTCTTATCAAGCAAGAATTCGCACGCTTCCACAGTCTTTTCGATGCCGGGAACTTTAAATCTTCTTGCGACAGAACCCGTTGCGACGACCACTTCGTCCGCGTCGAGCTTGCTAACATCTTTGACTTCGGTGTTATATTTTACTTCGATGCCGAGGTCTTTAATTTGCTTCTTGTACCACTCGATGAGTTCTTTATCTTTCTCTTTGAAGGACGGCGCTGCCGCTGCTACGAAAATACCGCCGAGATCGTTTGATTTCTCGTAAATGGTGACTTTGTGACCGCGGAGAGTTGCAACGCGCGCGACTTCCATACCGCCGATACCACCTCCGATAACTGCAATTTTCTTGGATTTTTTGGCGGGAACGATCTTGTATTTCTTGGATTGCATTGTGTGAGGATTGAGTGCGCAACGAGCCATACCGGCAGTGTCGGACAAATCTTGATCGTTTGCAACGCCGTTGTAGTGTGCCATATTGAAGCAAGCATTGTGGCAACAAATGCAAGGCATAATGTCGTTTTCGCGGCCTTGCATGAGTTTGGTCACCCACTCCGGATCGGTCAAGAACTGACGAGCAACGCCCATACCGTCGATTTTGCCTTCCGCGATTGCTTTTGCGCCCGCTTCGGGTGTCATACGGCCTGCGCAAACGACAGGGATCGTGACTGCTTTTTTGAGCTCTTCACAATCTTCGAGGTTGCAGTTTTGAGGCATATATACCGGCGGATGTGCCCAGTACCATGCGTCGTAAGTTCCGTTGTCGGAGTTGAGCATATCGTAGCCTGCGTCTTGGAGCATTTTGGCTGCAATCTTGCTCTCTTCCATATCTCTGCCGACTTCAACGTAGTCTTCACCGGGGAGCGCGCCTTGGCGGAAGCCTTTTGTCTTGGATACGACGGAATATCTCAACGATACGGGATAATCCTCGCCGCAGACTCTCTTGATTTCTTTGACGATCTCGATCGGGAAACGGTATCTGTTCTCGATTGATCCGCCGTATTCGTCGGTGCGTTGGTTGGTGTATTTCATCGTGAATTGGTCAAGCAAATAGCCTTCGTGTACGGCGTGAATTTCCACACCGTCAACGCCCGCTTCTTTGCACATTTTTGCTGTTTGACCGAATGCGTAAATGAATTCGTGAATTTCGTCAATCGTCATCGCACGAGAAGGCACTTTGTCGCTCCAACGGTTGGGGTTGGGGCTTGCGCTCATCGTGAGCTGGTCGATATTGATGAACGGTTTTGCAATTGCGCCCAAAACTTTGTTGGTTGCAAGCATTTCCATCATCGAGGAGATTGCAAAAGAACGGCCGAAACCTGCGGTAAGTTGCACAAACATCTTTGCGCCCGTCTTGTGCAACTCGTCCATAAACGGCTTGAGTTGTCTGAAGGAACTTTTGCTCTTGTAAAGCCAGTTGCCACCGATAACGTTTCTGATGGGGGCAATACCCGGCAAAATAAGACCGACGTTGTTTTTTGCACGGTCGAGAAGGAAGTTTGCCGCTTCTTTGTCAAAATGATGCGGTTCCATCCAACCGAAAATTGAAGTTCCGCCCATAGAGGTCAAAACGATGCGGTTTTTGATTTCGCAATTCTTGATTTTCCAAGGCGTAAACAAGCTTTGATACTTGGGGTCCATAAAATTCCTCCTAAAATTGTTATACAAATGTATTTTACATTATTAAATAATAAAAATCAATATGCAATTGATA
>URUQ01000074.1 GCA_900551145.1 uncultured Eubacteriales bacterium | reverse complement strand
TACACCGTCTAATTCGTCGGCAGCGTCAGATGTGTATAAGAGACAGATTTTCATCTTCTTTTGTATTTCGCGTCGTTTTCCGTGAATGCGTTTTCTATAAGATTATACCCTTGCTCGCCCACCGTGAATATATCGAAGCGCACGTTTACGTTTGCAAGTCTGTGCCGAGATATATACGTTTTTGCGGCGGTGACGTATCTTCCGACTTTGTACGGAGTAACCGCCTCTTCGGGCGCGCCCATATCCTCTCCGTATCTCGTCTTGACCTCGCAAAAAACTATCGTTCTTTCGCCTTGATTTTTCTCGGATTTTTTGCGTTTTATTCCAAGTTTTTCAAAGAATTTAGATATACTGTTTTTGTCTTTTGAGCGGATTAGATTGCCGTTTTCATCAACGAAACACTCACAAATCAAATCCACTTCGCAATCGCAATATTTTGCGTTGGTTTCAAGGATGTTGTAGCCTCTTTCCGTATATACGTCGCGCGCTACCTGTTCGCCTATATCCCCTATCCTTTTTGTGTTCATTTTACGAAATTTCCTATAAACGTCTTTCTGTGTATGGGGGTTGCGCCGTACTCTTTTAGCGCAGCGATATGCTTTGCCGTGCCGTAACCCATATTGTGCTCGAAGTCATATTGAGGATATTCAAGAGCCATTTGCTCCATATACGTATCTCTCGTAACCTTTGCGATTATGGATGCCGACGCAATGGAATAAGACAATGCGTCACCATGGATGATGCCGAACGTCTTGTACGGTATATCGAGTTGCAAAGCGTCCACTATCACGATATCGGGCTTTACGTCAAGCGTCATAATCGCTTCTGCCATGCACGCTTTGGTGGCGTTGAGGATATTCATCTCGTCGATTTTGTGATTGTCATAAGACACCGTGGATACGGCAATCGCTTTTGATTTTATAACGTCAAAAAGTTTTTCTCTTTTCTTTTTGCTCACCTTTTTGCTGTCGTTGACGCCGTCAATCAAGTCGGACAAATCCATAATGACTGCCGTGCAGGTGACGGGTCCCGCAAGCGGTCCTCTACCCACTTCGTCAACTCCGCAAATATAGCGGTAGCCTTTGTCGAGAAGTTGCCTCTCGTACGTCATTAGTTCTTCGGGTTTTACCATAAGTGAAACGATATTGCACTAAAAGTGCAGTGATATTCGTGCTATGCACAAGTGATATTGCGACTTCGTCGCAGTGATATTTTTTGCTTACGCAAAAAGTGATATTTGCGCTTTGCGCAAGTTGTGGAACATTTATATTCGGGTGTGGGTGTCCCACCCTATTATCATTCAAGCGATAGCGTGGGAATCAAGCCGAAGGCGCACACACCAAGCAAGCGATATAGCGGAACTGTGATATGAGGTTTTATCCTTGCTTGAACTGATAGCGTATATCGGTTGCGCGGTAGTAGTTGCGAGAACAAATGCGGTTTATGACAATAAATGCTTTTGTTGTCATCACCGCAATGCCGTTTGAGCAACGGGTTGTTCAAGCATTATTTTACCCAGCTTACCTTTGCGGAACTCGTCGATAATCATTCTTGCCGTTCTTTCGTAATCGGGTTGATTGCCTTTAAGTTTGAAGCCTCTGGACAATGCAATATCTTCAAAAATGTCTATCGTTTGCTCTTTTATCTCCGGCAAATTGTATCTTTGTTGCAAGTTTTGAGGATAAAGCGTCTTCATTTCATCGAGAAAATCGTACGCAAGTTCGCTTTCGTCGAGGATATCGTCCCTGATAGAGCCGATATACGCAAGGTGATGAGCAACTTTTTGATCATCGAACTTGCCCCAAAGCGTGCCCGGGGTGTCCAAAAAGTCCACGTTGTCGATTGAAAGCCATTGTTTGCCTCTCGTAACGCCGGGACGGTCACCCGTAACCGCTTTTGCTTTTTTGACCATAGAGTTAATAATCGTGGACTTTCCGCTATTCGGAACGCCTACGACCATTGCTCTCACGGATATATTTGCGCCTTTTGCGGCGTATTTTTCGATTTTGTCGGACACGACTTGTTTGAGCCCCGCAACGATTTGCGAACAATCACCGCTCGTGCCGATTGCTTTGACGTACGGTTTACCTTGCTTTTTGAAAAGCTCACACCAAGCGTCGAGGTCGGATTTTTCCACCAAATCGCACTTGTTGAAAACGTAAAGCACCCTCTTGCCTTGCAAAAGCTTGTTGAAAAGAGGGTTATCGCAAGAGTATACTGCCCTTGCGTCAATAACGTATATAAGCGCGTCGACGAGACGGAGATTGTCCTCCATCATTCGTATCGCTTTGGTCATATGACCGGGAAACCATTGTATGTTCAAAACGAAATTCCTTTGTGCTATGCACAAGTAAATTGTATTTTCCTTATGGCATTGCGAGCGCAAGCGTGGCAATCAAGGCGTAAGCCGCATTTCGCTACGCTAGATTCCCACGGTCACTCCGTTCCCTCGGAATGACAATCGAAATAATCAACCGTATTTAACGATTGCGTTTTCTTTTCTTGGTTGGCAAGAATTTGCCTAAATCGAGATGTCTGAACAAGTCCGGACGACGTTTCATCGTCACTTCGAGCGACTTTTCAAGACGCCACTTTTGAATGTCACTGTGATTACCGCCAAGCAAAACTTCGGGAACGGCGTAGCCTCTGTACACTTCGGGACGGGTGTATTGCGGGTATTCCAAAAGTCCGTTGGAAAAACTCTCTTCCTTGGTGCTTTCGTCTGAGCCGAGAACACCGTCGATATACCTTGCAACGCAGTTTATGGTCACGAGAGCCGGCAATTCCCCGCCTGTAAGCACATAATCACCTATCGACAATTCCTCGTCAATGCAGATGTCCAAAGCGCGTTGGTCAACGCCCTCGTAATCACCGCAAAGTATCAAAATGCGATTTTCTTTTGCAAGACTCTCGACTTTGGCTTGATTGAGAACCGTGCCTCTCGGGGACATATATACGCGCCACGCCTCGTGGTGCGGGTCGACCGCTTCTATCGCGCTTACGATGGGATCGGGCGTCATAACCATGCCCGCGCCACCACCGTAAGGCGTATCGTCGGTTTTGAGGTGCTTATCTTTTGAAAAATCACGGATGTTGACTATGTCAACGCAAAACTTGCCCCCCTCGATTGCCTTTCCCAAAAGGCTTTCGTTGAGGACATCGAAATATTGCGGGAATATTGTCAAAACGTCAAATTTCATATCAGTTGAACACCACTACGCGATTGAAAATCGTCCCGTCAAGCATCATTTTTCCGCCTTGCAGGTCAACTTCTTTAATAAGACCGCCGATTGCGGGAAAACTCAAACTCGCTTCACCGTTTCTTACGACGTACACGTCGGCAGAGCCGTATTGCAAAACGTCTGTGATTTCACCCACACATTCTCCGTTTGCAAACACGTCAAGACCTATCATATCCACGATATAATACTTTCCGTCGGGAAGTTTGGGCAAATCGTCTCTTTTTGCGGTGATAAACTTGCCTCTCAACGCTTCCGCTTTGTCTACGTCGTCGATAGTATCAAGCGTAACGTATCCGATTGCGCCTTCGAGCGAGATATTTTTGACGATATACTCTTTTGCGTCGATTTTGAGTTGTTTAAGGTGAGAAAACCGTGCGGAATCGGAGGAATAAGTCTCGATTTTGAGTTCCCCTTTCAAACCGCGCGGTTTTAAGACCTTGCCTATCGTGAGTTCAGATTTCATCTTTCTCTTCGATGACAACGTTGTACTTCGCACCGGATTTGGCACTTGCGGATTTGACGAGAGTGCGGATTGCTTTTGCAATTCTGCCTTGCTTGCCAATCACTTTGCCGATATCCTTTTTTGCGATAGTAACGACGATGTCGCTTGCACCGTTGCCGTCTCTTTGTTCCACGGTATAATCGCCGTCGGGAACGAGGGACGCAACAAGATATTCGACCAATTCAATCATCTAAAGCCACCAATTTACTTCTTCTCAACGATACCTTGTTGAACGAGCAAACCCATAACCGTATCAGTCGGTTGAGCACCGTTTGCAAGCCATTGTTTTGCTTTGTCGGCGTCGATGACGATTTGCTTGGGTTCGGAAACGGGATTGTAGTAACCGATTTGATCGATGTACTTGCCGTCACGCGCTTTGCGAGAATCCATTGCAACGATACGATAGAAAGGTGCTTTAGTTGAGCCCATTCTGGTGAGTCTAAGTTTAACCATAACAGTTAGCCTCCATTTGTCATAATTTATTTTATATTATTGTTGTTAATATAATCGATATTTTGCGGATTAGAACGGCAAGCCTTTGAGACCGCGAAGTCCTTTCATTCCGCCTTTTTGCATACGCGACATCAAGTCTTTTGTCATCTCAAACTGTTTGAGAAGTTGATTGACCTCTTGAATTGACGTTCCGCTACCCTTTGCAATGCGCTTGCGTTGGGACGCTTTGATAATCTCGGGATTGCGACGCTCTTTGGGAGTCATCGATTGAATAATCGCTTTGGTCTTGGCAATCTGATTTTCGTCGATTTGCGGATTGCCTTTCATTTTGCCCGAAAGCCCCGGAATCATTGACATCATGTCTTGAAGATTGCCCATCTTTTTCATGCTGTCGAGTTGAGCGAGATAATCTTCGAGATTGAAAGAATTTTCTTTGAGTTTCTTTTGAAGTTTGAGTGCTTCTTCTTGCGATATCGCTTGCTCCGCCTTTTCAATGAGTGTAAGCACGTCCCCCATGCCGAGGATTCGAGACGCCATACGCTCGGGATGGAACGGCTCGATATCTTCCATCTTCTCACCCGTACCGCTGAACTTGATCGGCTTGCCGGTAACCGCTTTGATTGAAAGCGCGGCACCGCCTCTCGTGTCACCGTCGAGTTTGGTCATGATAACGCCCGTGATGTCGAGCTTTTGATTGAACGTGTCGGCAACCGTAACCGCGTCTTGCCCCGTCATGCTGTCGACGACGAGCAAAATCTCGGTGGGCTTGACGGCAGTCTTGATGTTGATAAGCTCTTGCATCAAGTTCTCGTCAATATGCAAACGTCCAGCAGTATCGATAATCACCGTGTCGTAGCCGTTTTTGAGAGCGTACTCGATGCCCGCTTTCGCAATCTTGACGGGATCGATTTGTCCCATCTCAAAACACTCCGTCCCCGCCTTTTGGGCAACGACTTTGAGTTGTTGGATTGCCGCAGGTCTATAGATGTCGCACGCGATAAGAAGCGTCTTTTTGCTTTGTTTTTTGAGGTATTGAGCAAGTTTTCCGCACATTGTGGTCTTGCCCGCGCCTTGCAAACCGCACATCATATATATTGTGGGTTGCTTGTCGCTCACAGCAAGCTTTTGATGAGTGCTTCCCATCAAAGCGCAAAGTTCCTCATTGACGATTTTGACTATTTGTTGTGCAGGCGTGAGGGATTTGAGGATATCTTCACCGAGAGCCTTTTCGCTCACTCTGTTGGTAAAATCTTTGACGACGTTGTAATTGACGTCGGCTTCCAGGAGAGCAACGCGAATTTCGCGCATAGCTTGTTTTATCTCAAGTTCGGTCAACTTACCTTTGTTGCGAAGTTTTGAGAATATGTGATTCATTCTGTCTGCCAAACTTCCGAAAAGAGCCATTTAGTCCTCCAATAACTTTTTGATTTTTTCGACGATGGCTTTGCCTTCGTCGTCGCAACGCAGAGACACTTCGTCCAAAAGAAGGTTTATTTGCTTGTCCTTTTTGACAAGCCCCAACGCTTCTTCGTATTCACAAAGGTGTTTTTCACCCTTATTGATGCCGTCGAGCACCGCTTGACGAGATATTCCGACTATGTTTGCAATTTCTCCGAAAGACAAATCTTCGTCGTAGTGCATAACGAGCATATCGTTTTGTCTTTGAGTGAGGAGCGCACCGTAGTACCCTCTCAAAACCGAAATTTCAAATCTATCCATAATCGACTGTCAATCTCCATTGCTTTACACAATAATACGCCTTAAAAACAAAGGTGTCAAGCGTTTTTGCTCGACACCTAAATATTTTATTGTTTTATAACGAATAAAAAAAAGAAATAACTTGTTAACGGAATGTGCTTATTCGAAGTTGGAGGCGCAGGGCGCCGACCGCATCGAGCGTCGAGCTTGACGATTAGTACAAGCGACTGCGCCGTGTTGTTGCGTAGCT
>URUQ01000073.1 GCA_900551145.1 uncultured Eubacteriales bacterium | reverse complement strand
TTCGGTTTCGCAATCTATAATGCGATATAAATCGAAGTGTGCTTGTCGTCGGTTTTCAAGGTCAAAAATAAGACCGAAATCCGTCAAAATGGCAAAAATCGACGTATAACACGATAAGTGTATCAAAAAACTAAAGCACATATCGTGTGATATAATATCGTAAATGAGGTAAAAATAAAGCATTTTATGCGATTTTACGCTCAAAACGCCTGTTTTGCAACACGATAAGTGTTATCATGCAAATTTATCAAGTTGTTTTAGATTGATGGAACGGACGGAAATCGTCCTCTTCGTGAAGGTTGCCCGTAAGGTCGTTGCCCACGAGTAAACCTCGTTGTACGGCTTTGTATCCGTACTTTCCGCGTATCTTGTCAAGGCTCTCTTCGAGTTTATCGGTTTTGCTCTCGACGTCATCGAAAAGCGACAGTTGCAATTGGTTTCTGTCGCTGAGACGTATTGCCGATACGGTGATTGCGCGAAGAGGCGTGCCGAAAGCGTGCATTTGCGTTAAAAGTTTTATTGCGCTTTGTGCGATTGCGCTCGAAGTGGCGCTTGCGGGAGTGAGCGGAACTTGCTTGCTTGTCCATTGCAAGTCGGGATTTTTGAGAGATAGACCCACACCGTTTGCAACGAGGTTGTATTGGCGAAGGCGCGTTGCAACCATTTCGGACAAAGCGTAAACGACGATTTTTGCTTCGTCGAGATTTTTTATGTCGCGAGGCGTGGTAGTGCCGTTGGATACGCTTTTGGGTATGCGTACGTCGTAGTAGCGTTTGACCTCTTCCGTTTCTATGCCCGAAGCGGCGTTTATCATATTGTCCGCAATTACTCCGAACTTGTAGCGGAGCGTGTCTCTGTCCGCGTTTGCGAGTTGGCGTATCGTGCGTATATTCATTTTGTCGAGTTTTTCGGAGGTGTGTCTGCCTATCATAATGAGCTCGGACGGGGACATATCGCCGATTACGGACATATAGTGCTCTTGGTCGAGAACGGTGGTGGCGTCTGGTTTTTTGAGGTCGCTACCGAGTTTTGCAAGCGTTTTGGTGAATGAAACGCCCACGGATATGGTGAGTCCCGTTTTTTCTTTGACTTTTTGGCGCAATTGGTTTGCGATTTGCTCACCCGTGCCGAAAAGCCTTTCGCAACCCGTGACGTCAAGCCAACACTCGTCTATGCCGAAACTTTCCACTCTGTCCGTGTACGTGGTGTAAATTTCAAAGACTTGCTTGGAATATTTGACGTATTCGTCAAAATGCGGGGGAACGAAGACGATATCGGGACATTTTTGCTTTGCCGACCACAACGTTTCACCCGTTTGAACGCCTGCTTTTTTTGCAAGTTGATTTTTTGCAAGCACTATGCCGTGTCTTGCTTCGGGATTTCCGCAAACGGCAAGAGGCATCCCGTCGTATTCGGGATGCAGTTTTTGTTCCACCGAAGCGTAGAAGTTGTTTAAGTCGCAATGTAAAATTGTTCTGCCCACGATTTGATTATACACAATTTTGTCTTGCAAAACAAGCGGTTCTAGTTTATAATAAAGCATAGATTAAAATTTTTGCGCGCATAGTGCGTGCGAGGAGTGTTATATGATTTTGGTTACAGGCGGAGCGGGCTATATCGGCTCGCATTGCGTAAGAGAACTCAAAGAGCGCAATATGGACGTTGTCGTATACGACAATCTTTCTACCGGACATATCGAATCCGTGCCCCAAGGCGTGCCTTTCGTCAAGGGCGATATCTTTGATGTGGAACTTTTGAAGTCCACTTTCGAGAAATATAACGTGGATTCCGTCATTCACTTTGCGGCGTTCTCGCTCGTCGGTGAGAGTATGTCCAATCCCGCCAAGTATTATCACAACAACGTGGCAGGCACGCTTGCGCTTTTGGACGCTATGATTGCTTGTGGCGTAAAATACCTTGTGTTTTCCTCTTCGGCGGCAACGTACGGAGATTGCGGTGACGGTCTCATCACGGAAGAGAGCCCGCAACATCCGACGAGTGTTTACGGTCAAACCAAGCTTATGATGGAGCAATTTATGCAAGACTACGACAAGGCGTACGGTCTCAAATACGTGGCGTTGCGCTATTTCAACGCGGCAGGCGCGCACAAGAGCGGTGAGATAGGCGAGGCGCACAATCCCGAGTCGCACCTTATCCCGATAATTTTGCAAGTCGCCAACCATACTCGCGACTATATCGGCATTTTCGGGGAGGATTATCCCACGCCGGACGGCACTTGTGTGAGAGACTATATCCACATCACCGACCTTGCGGACGCACATATCCGCGCGCTCGATTATCTCAAAAACGGCGGAAAATCCACCTATTACAATCTCGGCAACGGCAACGGTTTTTCCGTAAAAGAAGTCATAGATATGACGGAAAAAGTGACGGGAATAACCATTCCGCGCAAGATAGAAGGACGTCGTCCCGGTGATCCCGCAACGCTCGTTGCTTCGAGTGAGAAGATTAAGCGCGAACTCGGTTGGAAGCCCCAATACGATAGCCTCGAAAGCATTATTTCGTCGGCGTGGAAGTGGCATTCGACGCACCCGCACGGATACCAAAAGTGAGCTTTGATCGTATTATCGCAAAGTATATGTGACGATTTCGTCGCATAAGGTGGTAAAAACGAAACAGCGAGGGACTGTTTATGAAAGTTAGAAAAGCCGTTATACCATGCGCAGGCTTCGGGACGAGATTTTTGCCCGTCACCAAAGTGCTTGCCAAAGAACTTTTGCCCATAGTGGATACGCCCGCTTTGACGTATATCGTCGACGAGGCGGTGAAGAGCGGTATAGAAGAGATTATGATCGTCATATCCCCTCAAAAAGAGGATATAAGACGCCTTTTCGAGCCAAACGAACCGCTTAACGCAAGGCTCAAAGAGGTCGGAGACGAGTATTCCTATTCGCTTGCCAACAAAGAAGTGGGCGCAAAGGTGAGTTTCGTTGTGCAAGAGAAGATGGACGGCAATGCCAACGCCATATATCTTTGCAAAGAATTTGCAAACGGAGAGCCTTTTGCGGTGCTTTTCGGTGATGACGTTATGTACACTGAGGAGGGCGTTTTTCCTGTTACAAAGCAACTTATCGACGCGTACGAAAAGACGGGCGGAGCAATCGTGGGTTGTCAACATACGAGCGAGGAAGTCGCGCGCCGTTGCGGTGTTATGATTGTCGAGAAACAAGTCGACGAGAAGATAACCAAGATAAGCGGAATTATCGAAAAACCAACGGGTGAAATGCCGAGCAATCTCGTATCTCTCGGGCGTTTCGTGCTTCCGAGCGACATATTCGACGTAATCGAGCGCACACCGAAGACAAACGGGGAGGTGTACCTTACGGACGCAATAAGTATCCTTGCCAAGGAAAAGAGCGCGTACTCTTGTATTTTTGACGCAAGACGTTACGACATCGGCAACAAGGAAGGATATTTGGAAGCGACGATTGAATTTGCGCTCCGTGACGACAAACTCAAAAACAACTTCAAAAAGTATATAGAAACTATCAGATAAAACTTCAAAATCAAGCGTTGAGATTGTGCTTTAATACAAATTAACACGGTTAGATGTTTGATTTGGTGCGGATATGCAAAGGACGTGCGATATATGCGGTGAAAGAGAGGCAACTCTTTTCGACCGTGTGATTGAGAATAACAAAAGCGTTGAATACGCCTATTGCGAGGCGTGCTATACGCGCGCACTCAAAGCAGGCAAAAATCCACACGAAGAGGCACAAAAAAGGCTTGCCAGACGTGGCAAAGAGTGCAAATTTTGCGGTTGCGACGTCGAGGAATTTCAAAAGACTTTTTTATTCGGTTGCGCGCACTGCTACGAGCAAATGCGCGGTATTGCCGTCGATAGCGCACTCAAAGCACAACATATATCTCAGAGCGATTTACACGGTGCTATACCTCTCGTTCACGTACATAGTACGTGCGATTTGGACGGTTCATTGTTTGAAAGCAAGAGAGGGGAGAAAGAAGGTACGCAATATCTCAAAAGCGCAAACGAGTGCAGTATCGGTGAACTTCTTGAAAACAACGTGATTTCGTCGCGAATACGCCTTGCAAGAAATATAAAAGGACTTGAATTTCCCTCTCATATCAAAGTCACAGACCAACGATGCGTTGACCTAATGAATTCGGCGTATTTTGCGTCGCAAGGTATATTCAACGCAAGGCTTTTGCCTATGTCGAGGCTCACAAAAGAGCAAAAAAAAGCACTTATCGAGAGGCATATCATATCGCTCAATCTTGCCAATAACGACAGCAGCGGTGCAGTAATAGTTGAAGGAGATACGAAGTACGGCGGTATTTCCGTTATGGTCAACGAAGAAGACCATATAAGAGAACAATGCGTAGTGGACGGATTTAACCTTGCTGGCGCGTTTGAAAGATTGCATCGCTACGACGTCAATCTCATAAAGAGTGTGCCTGTTGCCTACGACGAGCAGTTGGGCTTTTTGACGGCGTGTCCCACCAATCTCGGCACGGGCATGCGCGCTTCGGTGATGCTGTTTTTGCCCGCGCTCAAAAGGGCGGGCGCAATCGAGGACGCTCTCAAAACTTTCAAAACGGAATTCGGCTTGACCATAAGAGGCGTTTTCGGTGAGGGGAGCGAGGCGGCGTACGATATGTATCAAGTGTCCAACTCGCGCACGCTCGGAGTCAGTGAAGAGAGTATAATCGGACAAGTGGAGCAAGCGGCGGTTAGAATGTGCTATTGCGAAAGAGTCGCGCTCGAAAGGCTGGTGAGAGACAAGCAAACGGAACTTTTGGACGGAATATCCAGAAGTTACGCCGTGCTAAAAAGCGCGTACGCTCTCACTTCAAAGGAACTTATGAAACTACTCGTCGACGTAAAACTCGGCGTGATACTTGGCATTTTGCCTATAAAAAACACACGAAAACTCGACGAAACGATATGGTCTTGCACATCGTCGTCGTTGAGTATTATTACTGGCGGAAATTCCGACGAAGAGCGTGACAAAATGCGCGCGCAAATCGTGAGGAAAATTCTTGCGGAGGACAAATGATAAAATACTCGGATAATGCCCGCGCCGTATTGGATACGGCGGGTGAACTTGCCGTCCGCACGGGCGGACTTATTTGCACCGAACATATTTTGTACGGCCTTTTGAGTGTTGACGGAAGCGCGAAACGTATACTCAATCAATGCGGATTGTACGAGGACGACGTGTTGAAGATATTCTCGCCTATGCCCCTTCGTCCGCGCGTGGAAATGTCGGCAAGAGCGGGCAGAGCGGTGGAAAGCGCAAGAGACGTCGCAACGAGACTCGGTTCGTCGTGCGTGGGTACGGAGCATATTTTGTACACCGTGCTTGACGAAACGTCGTCTGTGGCGGCGGGCGTGCTTCGTGACAGCGGTATTGACACCGAAAGTCTGCAAAGGTTGGTGTACAACGCCATAATCGCAAACGGCGGAGGTCGCCCCACAATGTGCGTCGCAAACGGGGCGCAAGAGAAAGTAAACGATATTTTGAGCGGTTACGTTTCGCAATACTTCGGTGACGACGAGGCGGAAAAACACGTCGCAATCGAGCCGAAAATGCAAGAAAAAGACGATTTCGACTTGTCCAAATACGGCACGGATTTGACGAAAAAGGCAAGAGACGGCAAGCTCGATCCCGTTATCGGCAGAGGCAAGGAAACGGAAAGAGTTATCCAAGTGCTTTGCCGTAGAACGAAAAACAATCCCGTGCTTATCGGTGAGCCGGGCGTCGGTAAAAGTGCGGTCGTGGACGGACTTGCGCAAGCAATCGTATCGGGAGACGTGCCCGACGCATTGCGCACAAAGACGGTGTTTTCGCTTGATTTGACGTCGCTTGTTGCGGGCACGAGATATAGAGGAGACTTTGAAGAAAGATTGAAAGAAACCCTCAACGGCATAAAACGCAGAGGGGATATTTTGCTCTTTATAGACGAGATTCACACCATTTTGAAAGCGGGCGCAAGCGAGGGCGGACTGGACATCGCAAACATACTCAAACCAATGCTTGCAAGGGGCGAATTGCAGACGATAGGCGCAACCACGCTTGAAGAATACCGCAAGCAATTTGAGCAAGACAGCGCGTTAGAACGCCGTTTTCAACCCGTTTTGGTGGAAGAGCCGAGCGTTAGCGACACGATAGAAATTTTGCAAGGACTTAAACCAAAATACGAGGCGCACCACGGCGTGGTTATCACGGATGAAGCGATATCGTCGGCTGCGATTTTGTCTGATGG
>URUQ01000072.1 GCA_900551145.1 uncultured Eubacteriales bacterium | reverse complement strand
TCGGCAGCGTCAGATGTGTATAAGAGACAGACCCCATTCAACGAATGATGCTCAAAGCGGGCGTGAAGGTGAACGCGGGCATAAACAACTCTTGTTCGCACCTTGCGAGTATGCTTATCGACGGCTACAATATGGGTATAGAAAGCGTACAAAAATGCATCAACGAATTGAAAGAAACGGGCGTGGACGTCCCCGACCTTGCTCACGATCTTATGAAGACGTACGACAAAAACATCAAGGCGTTGAGATTGTATTTGTAGTATCCGACGACGATTTTCCCTCCCCCTGAAACGTCGAAAGATAATATAAAAGTCCGTTGGTTTTCAGCGGACTTTTTGCGTTGTCTTTGTAGAATTTAGACTTTTTTCAAAATATTATCGATGAGGACGAGGCAAATATCACGTATTCACCGTCACGCACCGGCGTGAGATGTCCGAAGTTTTCGCTTCCTCTTGCGCTCTCGACTATGTATACGCTCAGGCACATTCCGCCGTTGGCTTTGCTGTACGCAAGCAAGGCGTTGAGTTCCGCCGTCGTCCTTACGTACATACTGATTTTTTGTCCCGCTACGGTGACGAACGTGTTTTTGTAGGTGTCATAAACGGTGTCTGCAACCGGTTGCTCCATATCGCTTCTATGCGTGCTTGCCATATCCGCGTCCGTGCGCAAGAAATAGGAATAAGTGAGATATTCGTCCCACACGCCCGCGCTCGTTTGCACCGCGGAATCACCCCACGTCGTATCTACGACGTACCACTCTCTCTCGCCGTCGTCGTCGGCGTCTACGAGAACCTTGTTCCAAGCGTGACCGCCGTACGCTCCGTTCGTAAGCGCTTCACCCGTTATGCGCAACGCTCTTATGCCTTCCATACCGCAAAGAAGAGCAAACGCCTTGGCCTTACCGTCGCACACCGCTCTGTTGTCGTCAAACACACCTTCGAGATAGAACGCGTTGTAACCGCTGGCATTACTGCTGTTTGCAAAGTTTGCCACGGCGTGGTCGTACTCTACGCTATAAACTATCCAATCGTAAATTGCGGCAACTTTCTCGACTTCCGTCATGTCGTCGGATATGTATTTGATAAGAACGTCTCTTGCCTTGTTATACAATTCTTGCAACTTTTGCGCGCCGTCACCCATAAAGATAGGCTTGTATCCGAAAGATACCGCGCGATAAAGGTCGTTTGAGTTGTAAACTTCCACCGTCTCCTTGAAGTCGTCCACGGGCAATGACGTGCGCTTGTCGCTTTGCTCTCTATATCTCAAAAGGACTTTTGCTTGATGCGACTCGTCGGGGTTTGCGTACGCTCCGCTCGGAATACCGAATTGCGTTGCGGACTTAAAAGTCAACGTTGCCGCTGTCCCCGCCACCGACACGGTATAGGAGAACTCGCCCGATTCGTCGTTGCCTTGCTTTATTGCGACGGAGCATTGTTTTACAAAGCTCCCTTGGTTGCGCCAATCCGCACGACCGACGTACATTTGATAACCGGTATCTATTTTGTGCATCGCGATCGCACTTGCCACACACGCATTCAAATCGTATTGCGAGGAGATATATTTGTCGTATGAATTGCCTTTCCATACGAATTTGTCCGTCATCGCGCTCTTGACGTCGGTCGGAATCTCGGCGAACTCGTAGGACATTACGTATACGATGATTTGTCTGCTTTGCACGTTGCCTATACTTGCCGTAACAATGTTTTTGCCATAGGCAAGTTGAATATTCGCCGTTCTGTTAGTCTCTTTGAGCGTTTCAGTGTTGTCACCGCTACGCAACGTCCACTCGCATTTTGCTTTTTGATACGCACTGTCGGGAGAGAGCGAAGTGGTAAATTCTGCCGTATTGTCCGCGTCGGATTCACCCGTAAGATAATATGTGTCGGGGGCTACTCGTTTGAGTTTTCCGCCCTCTTCGCTCGGAAATACTTTTACGGACGATACGAGGTCGTACTCGGACACGAACACAAGCGTTACGCTTGCGTCTTTTGCAATCGTGTCCTCACCGTTTTGATAGCCGATAACGACGCTTATTACAACGTTGCAGTCTTGAGTAACAAGCGTTTCTGCATTGTACGAGAAGTCCCTTGCGTTCTCTGCCGACAACACACCGTCGACATACCACTTGACTTGTATCCCGAGTGCTTGAGAAATATCTTCCTCGTTCCAGCTTACCGAAAGCAGGACATTGGACAATTTTTGCAATCTGTTTTGTTGGATTTTGCCGTCCACGATAGAATGAGTGGAACTCGTAATCGTAGGTTGCGATAGGGGCGCTTCGGCGGGCGTAACTTTGATACTCGACGACTTAATCTCGTTGACGACGGCGTAAATCGTATACGTTTTGCCGAGATTCGCGCGCTCGTACGTCAAGGAAAGCGTCTTTTGACCAGTTGCAACCACCGCTTCTTCACCCTCGTCTGCGGACATGCGCCACTCGATATCGGGAGAAGTCACTCTTGCATTGTACCATTTCACGCCAAGCGTAAATTCCTCACCGAGATACGCCGTGTATACGTCGTTTTCCCCGCTTTCGAGACCGTCGATTGCGTAAACGTCCGCGTGAGTTATGGTTTTTAATGCATCTATAAGCCCGCACGCACTGAGCGAAACGCACAATATCGCAATCATTATTGCGATTAGCGAAACTTTGAAAACTGCGGATCTTCTCTTCATAAGGATACCTTCTCGTCCTGTTTATATAAATATTTTATTATCATAATTGTTTATTGTCAATCCCTACTTTATGTGCTAAAATACAAGTTATGAGTGACAATTCTATCTTCTATATGCAAACGCCTATATCCAAAAAAGACGCTCTTGCGCTTCACCCTATGGCTTTGGCTTTCGTGGGAGACGCGGTGCAATCTCTCTATACGCGCACTCGCGTAACAATTGGCTCTACCCAAAAGACGGGGGCGTTGCATCACGAAGTCATCAAAGTGGTCAAAGCGGTCTCTCAAGCCGCCGAAGCGGAAAAACTCCTTCCCCTTTTTGATGAGGAGGAACAAGACGTCTTCCGCAGAGCGCGCAATTGCAAAGTGCAAACGAGCGCAAAACACGCCGAAATGAGCGAATATCGCAGAGCAAGCGGTTTCGAGGCAGTACTCGGGTACTTATATCTTACGGGCAACACCGCTCGACTCAACGAGTTTTTGTCCGTATGCTTTGAAGATAATATCGAAGGATAAAGAGGGTACGCTATGTATATCTATGGACGCAATCCCGTAAAAGAAGCCTACCGCGCAGGCAAAACCATTGACAAACTTTTTATGCAAAAAGGTGAATTTGACCCTATGCTTTCTTCCGTTCATAAGCTCGCAAAAGAAGCGCGCACGGTTGTGAGTTATGTGGACAAAAATATGCTCGACAAGCTCGCCGCGGGCGGAAATCACCAAGGCGTGGTTGCCGCCGTTACGGACTTTGAATACTGCGATGTCGAGGACATAATCAACCTTGCCAAACAAAAGGACGAGCCCCTTCTCATAGTGATTTTGGACGGTATAACCGATCCCCACAACCTTGGAGCGATTATTCGTAGCGCGGAGTGCTTCGGTGCACACGGCATAGTCATACCAAAGCATAGAAGCGTAAGCGTCAACGACACCGTAGTCAAGGTTGCTTGCGGTGCGACGGAGCATACTCTCATCGCAAAAGTCACCAATATCAACGACACCATAAGAATGCTCAAAGAGCAAAACGTATGGGTTTATGCGACGGATTTTGACGGTAAAGCCCCGAAAGACGCAAATCTCAACGGGAATCTTGCAATCGTAATCGGCAGCGAAGGCGAAGGGATTCACCGCCTCACCAAGGACCTTTGCGACGACACTTTGACCATTCCGCAATACGGCAAAGTCAATTCCCTCAACGCCTCCGTCGCGGCGGGAATAGTATTGTATGAGGCTGTAAGACAAAGAAGATAACACTTTGCGCCGAATGTCATAACTTCTTAAATGCAACTTCCCCCTTCCTCATGTTTTTCCCCTATTCCGTTCCCCCTCTGCGCTTTGCTTGAGGGAACCCACGGAACTGCTCCGCAGGGGGCAACACTCGGTCTTCGGATAGATAAATATCGTACACTCATTATGTCACGCGCTTTGTGCGCCGCTACGCAACAACACGGCGCAGTCGCGTGTACAACCGTCAACCTCGACGCTCGACAGGCTCGCCGCCTTGCGGCTCGAAGTTCCATCTTCGAATAAGAGCATACTATAAAACCATGAATAAAGAGCAAGAAAACCAACTTATACTCAAAGCACAACAAGGTGATTTGACGGCAGAAAACGCCGTCGCTTTGAACTATCTCAATCTTACCAAATCCATTGCGCGTTCCTTTGGTGCGACGGGCGTTGCGGACACGGACGACCTTGCAGGATACGGTATGCTTGGACTTATCCGCGCCATACGCACGTACGACGAAAGTGCGGGTGCGTCATTCAAAACGTATGCGTCGAGATGTGTAAAAAACGCAATAGTAGACGCCGTAAGAAAGACGTCTTGCAAAGTCGAAGAAGTCAATCTCGACGACGATTTCCAAAACACGGATGCCGACCCCGAAAATTTATTGCTTGAAAACGAGGCGTCCTCATTGCTTCTCGACGCAATCGCGTCCACCCTCACCCCCACGGAATTTGCGGTGCTTAAATTATACATAGAGTGTATGAGCTACGCCGACATCGCAAAAGAACTGGGCATAGAACAAAAGAAAGTGGACAACACAATATACTCGGCAAAAAAGAAAATCAAAAAACTTCTCGACAGAACAAAACCGCAATAATCTTGCGGTTTTTATATTGAAAACGAGCCGTAAAAACAGCTCGATTTTGCAAATTTTTCTATTATATATTATTTATAGCACAAATTGTCAAAGAACTAAACCGTAGATTTCCAACGCTGTTTCGGTGCTCTTTGTCGTTTATTATAAACGTTTTCCGATCCGGATTTATATTGCCTCGTGTTTAATTGCTAGAGCGTTCAATCGTTTTATGACAAAAACCCCTACGTAAAGTAGAGGTTTTTGTGTTTTTCGATAATCTAATGCGAGATTATTTGTTTTCTTCTTGGACTTTTTCGAAAGTCACGTTGCCGTTGAGGCCGACTTCGAGAGTGTCGTTTTCAACAACGTATTTTGCCTTACCGCTCAAATCAGCAGAAGCTTTGTACGTGCCGCCCACGACCGGAACGTCAGGAAGAGCAATCGTTGCTTCGAATTTGCCGTTGATGTTAAAATCGGTTGCGTCTTCGGTACTGTTTGCATAAACATTCGCCGTAACGTTGAAGCTTGCACCGTAACCTGCAACCGTTGCGCTTCCGCTTACGGTGACTACTGCGCCGTATCTGTTCTCGTCGAGTTTGCCGAGTTCAACGGACACGCTTGCGTTTGCAACGATAGATTCCGTGACGCCTGCACCCGCATTGAGTTCGACGACGACAGTGCCTTTTTTGGTTGCATACGCTTTGATGCCTGCAAATGCGTTTGCATAGTCATCCTCCGTGTTTGCGTTTGCGCCGAGGTTGAAGATCATCGTGTCTTTGCTCTTGTCATACGTTGCGGTACCGCTGAATGCAAATTCGAGAGGTTCACTGCTTGTCGGGATAACGATCAATGCGTTGAAGGTGTAGTCCTTCTTGCCGTCGATACCGTCGCCGCCTTGAACGCCGACGTAAAGAGCATATTCATAAGTTTTGCTGTCGCCGGTTTCTTCGTCAACGTAAGTACCGCTGATTGCGAGCTTGTCGGTGTAGCCTTCTCTGTCGCTTGCGACTTTTTCAACTTTGATGCCGTTTTCACCGAGGAATTTGTCCACTTGTGAAATGGTCTTTTCAAGAACGGGTTGAACCGCTGCGCCGATGCCCTTGACGCTTGGGCCTGCCGCAACGTCGATTTTGCCGTTGCCTACCGTGAGGTTGACGCCTGCTTTGAAATCACCCTCAGTGTTTTCCGTTGCGGATGAGGAGGCATTGCCCATTGCGGATTGTGCCGCAACCGCTACTGCCGTGCCCAAAACTTCCGAGTTGGATGCTTTTGCTTCGTCTTTGTTGCAAGCCACGAGCGCTACCATAGAGAGCGAAAGAACGAGAACAACCGAAAGAATTGCAATAACTGTCTTTTTCATTTTTATATCTCCTTGTTACTTTTTCACGATATATCGTCGTTCTCAACGACGCTATTATAATACAACCGAGCAATAAAAACGGTCTAAACGGAAAATAAAGAATTTCTTAAAACAACATAAATTTGAAGAGGCACATTCCGTTAATAAGTGCACTTTGAATAAGTGTGCGTTCGGATAAGGCTACGCCTTCCGCAATTATTAATTATTAATTATTAATTCATAATTATTAAT
>URUQ01000071.1 GCA_900551145.1 uncultured Eubacteriales bacterium | reverse complement strand
AGTCCGTCTCGTGGGCTCGGAGATGTGTATAAGAGACAGGGGATATATTCTGCGATATATTCTGTTGTAGAGTTTCTCGTAAAGCGCGTGTTCTTTCATATCGGGCTTGAACTCTGCCGAAATATGTACCATATTTTCCGCCGCCTCTTCAAAAGACTTATAGATTCCGAGTCCCTTAAATGCGGTGATTGCCGCGCCCAGCGAAGACGTTTCGTAAGTTTGCGCTCTTCTTACGGGAATACCCATAATATTTGCCGTAATTTGGCATATCTCGTCGCTTTCGCTTCCACCGCCCGACACTGCCAAAAACTCGACTTTTATTTTTGACTTGCGTTGGATAGAAAGCAATCCGTCATAAAGACCATACGCAATACCCTCTATTATCGCGCGATAAATATGTATACGCGTGTGGCAATCCGCAAAACCGAGTATCGCGCCTCTTGCGGTCGGGTGTTTTATACCCGGCGTCCAATACGGTTGCAAAATAAGACCTTCGCAACCCGCGGGCACGTCTTTGAGGTGTCTGTTGAGAAGTTCCTCCGCGGCAATGCCGAGTTCCTTTGCCTCTTTCACCTCCTTGTGCGCAAATTCGTTCTTAAACCACGAAAGCATCCAGTATCCGCGATAAATCTCCACTTCGGGATTATACTTGCCGGGGAGTACTGCGGGATAAGAGGGCACAAAAGGCTCTGTTTCGACGTATTTATCCGTCGTCATTTGCACCGTTGCGGTAGTCCCGAGCGAAAGCGAAGCACCCGTGCCGTCCACGCAACCCGAGCCCAAAGTTTCACACCCCTTGTCCGAGCCCGACGCGATAACAGGCAAACCTTGCTTTATGCCGAGATCGTCGCTTGCCTCTTTGGTGATATATCCGATAATCGTGCCCGGCTCGACAAGATCACACATATCCTTTGCTTTCAAGTCGAATATAGGTGCGGTTATCGCGTGCGGACCTTGCCACGTTTTTGTCTTGTAGTCAAAGGGAATATGCCCTATTTGGTTTGCCACCGAGTCTTTCATAACTCCGGTCAATCGATAGGTTATATATCCCGAAAACATCAAGAATTTGTGCATTTTTGCCCATACTTCCGGCTCGTACTCGTGCACCCAGTTGCACGGAGACGACTTGCATTGCGTTGCCGCCATATCGTACATATTGATGAGTCGGAGCAATGATTTGAAGCCCGAGCCGAATCTCGTCTTATCGGCGTCCTTGACTTCCCTTTGGTCAAGCCACAAGATAATATCACGGAGCGGTTTTCCGTCCTTATCGACAATCACCGCGGTATCTCTTATCGTCGTTACGCTCACCGCACGGATATCGTCCCAAAGCTCGGGGCATTTTGATTTTAGTCCGTTGGTTGCTTCTTTCAGTCTGTCCCAGTAAAATTCGGGCTTTTGCTCCGCCCAACCGATTTCCTTTGAAAAATACGGCTCTTTGAAGTGGACTTTCTCTTTTCCGTAGTCCTTGCCGTGCTTATCGAAAAGCATCGCGCGCACGCTTTGCGTCCCGAAATCGATGGTCAACACCAATGGTTCACTCATAATTTTCCCTCTTATCCTTATATCAATAAATCGTTGCCGTTGCTATGAGATTGACGTCCGTACCGACGATATTTTGCGCCACGACGTCCCCTCTTTTGACCTTTTTATCAACCGTGATAGCGTTGATTTCTTTCATTAAATCGGCAATTTTAGCTTTGGGAATTTCACCATCCGTTCTCACGGGAAGCACGGGATAATCCTTAAAAGCCGTTGCCACCGTCGAGCAAACGCTTCTCATCGGGCACGTGGTTTCGGATATGGCGAATGCCTCTCCTCTCTTGCAACCGTTGCCTGTAACTACGCCGTTTTCGACGTTTATTCTGCACCCTCTCGGGCAAACGATACACACCAAATCCATCTATCTTTCCTCCACGATTGCCACGATTTTCGAGTTCTCGTTTACATCGAACGCCGAGAAGTCCACTTCCACTCTTTGCATTTCCGGCGGACGCAAGAACGAGAAGTTTTTCTTGTACACTTCATTTCCGTCAACCGTAAATTTGAGCGTTGCTTTGTCCATATCTTTTGACGCGCGGAAGAAGAACACCACCTTGTCGCAAGGCTTGCTCACATCGATACGATGAGGCACGAAGCTCAAAAGTCCTTCACCTTTTTCAATGCGCGCGCTCTTGCCCGACGGCTTGAAGTCCACCGCGTTTGCACCTGCGTCTTTTGCACATTCCGATACATAATCTACCAAATCGAACACGTTAAGTGCGTTTCCTGCGGAAAACACGCCGTCGATTGATGACATATAAGTTTGGTCGCAATCCGCGCCTTTTGTGAACGGATTGATTTTTACGCCCATTGACTCGGCAATTTCGTTTTCGGGAATAAGTCCCACCGAAAGTATAAGAGCGTCGCAATCTATACGTCTTTGAGTGCCTTCTATAGGTCTCATTTTGTCGTCGACTTTTGCAACTTCAACGCCTTCGAGCCTGTCTTTTCCGAACACTCTCGTAACCGTGTGCGAAAGATAAAGCGGTATATCGAAATCGTGCAAGCACTGATGTATGTTCCTCGTAAGTCCGCTGGGTGTGGGCTTGACTTCGTACACACCCTCCACCTTTGCACCTTCCAAAGTGAGACGGCGAGCCATAATAAGACCGATGTCGCCGCTACCCAGAATCACGCATTTTTTGGTGGGAAGCTTGCCTTGCAAGTTGACGAAGTTTTGCGCCGTGCCCGCCGTGAAAACACCGCTCGGACGAGTGCCTTGTATAAACACTTGTTTTGCCGTGCGCTCTCTGCACCCCGTTGCCAAAACGATTGATTTCGTAAAGAATTTTTCAATTCCGTTTGAGGACACCGCGGTGATTTCAAATCCGCCGTCCTTTTTCTCCACGCGCGTGACGAACGTGAGCGTATATGTATCTATATCGAGTTCTTTTACAAAATCGATATATCTTTCGCTATATTCGGGGCCAGCGAGCTTTTCACCGAAGCGAATAAGTCCGAAGCCGTCGTGAACGCATTGTTTGAGAATACCGCCGAGCCTTGCCTCTCTTTCGATAACGGCAACCTTTCCGCCTTTGAGGCACGCGCTTTGCGCCGCGGAAAGACCGGCAGGTCCTCCGCCTATAACCACTACGTCGTAAGTTCGCATATCACATACCCCCTTTCGTGTTGCCGTAAACGATTACGCTTCCTTCGTCGCCCTTGAGAACGTCTTCAATCTCGACGCCTTCGTGTTCGGCAATGATTTTTGCAACGAGCGGAGAACAAAATCCGCCTTGACACCTACCCATACCGGGGCGCACGCGACGTTTGATACCGTCGATGGTCGCGACTTTGAGCGGGCTATTCAATGCGTCGATAATCTCACCTTTGCTCACCTCTTCGCAACGGCAAATGATTTCACCGTAGTCGGAGTTGCGCTCGATATATTCTTCGCGCACGCTATCGGGCTGATCCGCAAGGCGCGGAGTGTGTTTGTAAACGGGATTGAAAGACTTGTTGTCCTTTGCGCCGAGGTCTTGCTTCACCCAATCTCTAATATCGCAAGCGATTGCGGGCGCAGCGGTGATACCCGGCGATTGAATACCCGCCGCCTCGTAAATATTGCTCGTAAATATGCCTCTGCGCACGACAAAGTCCTCTTCGTACGTTGCTGCGCGAGTGCCCGAGAAATACGTGATAATGTCACCCTTGTTGAGCATGGGTTGAGCGAGTTTTTGCTTTTTGATGATATTGTCAATATCCTGCATCGACGTGGAATAATCCTCTCTTGACGGCACTTCGTGAGCGTCCGGCCCTACGAGAATATTACCGTCAACGGTGCGCATAACTCCACCGCCTTTGGTATGTCCCACTTGCTCTTTATTGTCCGGACGAGCTTCGGGCGGAAGCGGGGCAAAGTAACTGCGCGCATACGAAGACAGCGCGTATCCCACTCTCTTCTTGTCGAGAATTATATCCGTACCCTTTCTCGGATGTATGGTAAACGTCCTATCACCTGCCATATCCGCAATCACGTCGCTGTATATGCCCGCGCAATTGACCACGGCCTTGGGGTAAACAGTGCCTCTGTTGGTATCGACGCTGACGATTTTGCCGTTTTCGACTTTCATACCTTTGACGTAGGTATTGAGCGATACTTTCGCGCCGTTCTCTATTGCGTTGTCGATGAGCGCAATCGTCGTCTTGTACGGCGAAACCATACCCGCCGTTGCCATATACATAGCACCCGTTGCCCACCTCGGCGGATTGGGTTCTATTTCTTTCAATTGTTTTAGGGTGAGATGTCTTACACCCTCAACGCCGAGTTGTTTGGCGCGAAGTTTGTAAAGCGGAGGAATAATTGCATTCTCCCATTTTGTGGAAAAAATAAAAGTTTGCGCCCAGCGTTTGAGTTGAAGTCCGAGTTCCTCGGCAAGCGCGGTATAAGCCTTATTGCCCGCAAGCACGTATTTGAGTTTTTGTTGACCTTTGTGTAGGTCGATACCGGGGTGAATGCACCCGTCGTTTCTCGACGAGGCACCGCACGCCACGTCGTTACACTTTTCCACGAGAAGCACGCTTACGGCAAGTCGAGTAAGTTCACGCGCGACGGCACAACCCACTATACCTCCGCCTATAACGAGCACGTCGGGAGTTTGTCCGTCAACGGCGTCGTCTTGAAGCGTAGGACGTTTTGGTTCTTCGTGAAAACCTTTGAGTTTGATATCGTTGAGCACGCCGAGCGACTTTTTGCACACAGCGGCCCTACCGCATCTGTAAATATCCGCCCAGTTATCGAGTTCACCGGTGAGTCTCACGCAACCGCGATACTCTTCCACTTTGACGGACGGAGCGATTTTATTGATCGCCCTGCGTATCTTTGCCAAATTCATTTTCCAACCCCTTTATATCGATTTTTCCGATTTTAGTTCTAGGGAACGAGTCCTTGCACTCAACGCACCTCGGCACGTTCCAATGCGACATACGCTTTGCGATATGCGCAATAACTTCTTGTTTTTGTTGAGGAGTAAGCGTGCCCTCAACCACGAGTTTTATAAACGGTTTCGCGCACACGCGATATTCTATGCACACGCACTCTTTTATAAAATCGAGTTCTTTTGCAACGCGCTCTATCTCTGTCGGGAACACATTGACGCCCGATATCTTGATAAGGCGTTTTTTGCGTCCCATATAAAACAGTCTGCCCTCTTCGTCTTGCTTGAAGAAATCACCGCTTTTGACGTACGTCACACCGTCAAGAGTAATCATAGCATCTTCGGTGGCTTTTTCGTCAAAGGCGTAACCGCTCATAATCTGGTCTCCGCCTATAAGCAGTTCACCCACTTCGCCTCTTTGGACGTCTTTCATATTCTCGTCAACTATGCGGACTTTCACATCGTTTATAGGCTTACCCACACTTCCCGCAAGATAATCACCCTTGGAAACCGCACATACGCTTGCCGTCTCGGTAAGTCCGTAACCCGCCGAAAGCACGCCTTTCCCGCCCGCTTCTTTCATGCGCGCGTCGAAAGCGTCCACGAGTTCCTTGCTTACGGCGTCACCGCCCACAAACACGTCCTCTATGCAAGACACGTTGTCTCCGCAAAAGTCCTTGCAGGCAAGCAGTTTGAATATCATTCTCGGCACTGCAAGTATAGTGGTAACCCTGTTTTTGGCAATGACTCTCACGGTCTTTTCGGGCTTGAATATCGGCTGAAGCACCATACGCATATTGGTGCAAAGCGACGCATGCATACCTATGCACAGTCCGAAACCGTGAAACATAGGCAACACCACGAGCATTGCGTTGCGCTCTGAGAATTTGTCGTCGAGATATTGAAGAAGATTGCCCGCCATAGCATTGGCGCTTCGAGAGGATATCGCAACGGTCTTCGGCTCGCCCGACGTCCCGCCCGACTGCATATAGAACATAATCTCCTCTCCGTCACCCTCATACGCCTCGAAGTGCTTACCGTGAGGAAGTCCCAAATAATCGTATACGCCGAAGTGGCATATAACTTTTTTTGCCTTTCCGCATTTGAAGAAAAATTTTGTTTGGTTTACGTCGCTCAAAAATACGACTTTGGGAGAAAGTTTTTTAACGGCTGCAAAAAATTCGTCCGCGGACAATTTGGGGTGTATCATAGATGCCGTCGCACCTATACGCGAACAAGCGTAAGACGCTACCACGCTTTGCTCTATATTCGGCAAAGCGAGCATAACGACGTCTCCTTTTCTCACTCCGAGTTTATAAAGACCACCCGCAACTCTATCTATCTCTCTGAACAATTTTTCAAACCGCATTTTGCGACCACCACGAACAAGGGCAACGCTATCGTCCTGTTTTTTGCGGTAATCACGCATAAAATTGTATAAAGATGTATGTACGTCAATCATATAAAAATTATACATTATCAAACATTTGTAGTC
>URUQ01000070.1 GCA_900551145.1 uncultured Eubacteriales bacterium | reverse complement strand
CGCAAAAGTTGTAAAGTCACTTCCCGTAAAACGTAACAATCCCATTCTCGACGGTGTAAAACTCACCGCATTGGGAGATACTCTCACGATTTTTGCAACCGATCTTGAACTTGCAATCGAGAAGAAAATCAATGCGCAAGTGCTTATAGAAGGCGAAATCGTAGTACCGGGCAAACTTTTTGCGGATTACGCAAAGAAAATCGAGGAAGAACAAATAGAACTCGACGGCACAGACCCAACCAAACTCATCATCAAATATCTTGATAGTGAATTGCAAATCAAGTGTATGAGTGCGGACGAATATCCTATATTCAAAGAGGTCGATACGCAAAATTCTTTCATCATTCTCAAAAAAGAATTCAAAGACATTATCTCAAAAGTTATATTCAACGTCGCGGTGGACGAGGCAAGACCTTCCCTTCGCGGTGTGTGCCTCAATGTTAAGAGTGACGAGGTTGAAGCGGTTGCATCCGACGGATACCGCCTCGCACTTGCAAGAGCGCAAATCAAAAACAACGGCATAGTTGACAAAATCGTCGTGCCTTCAAAGAGTATGAACGAGCTTGCGCGTCTTATCGACGAAGGTGAAGAGACTATTACGGTCTATGTTGAGAAAAACTATATTATGGTTGATCTCTTCCACACCAAGATCGTTACGAGACTTATCGGTGAAGAATACATCAACTACGAAAAGATTATTCCAAGCGTTTTCACAACTGAAATCACTATCGATAAGAAACTCTTCGAGAACGCAATCGACCGTGTATCTCTCATCAACCGCGCAGAGAAAAAATCTTACGTGAAGATGGAAATCAAAGAAGACACAATCTCTCTCAACGCACACAGTGAAGACGGTGAAATCAACGAGAAAGTCACCATCGGCCTCAAAGGAAAAGACCTCACAATCGGTTTTAATTCCAAATACATCATCGACAGTATGCACGCCATCGACGAGCCGTTTGTAACACTCAACTTCACCACCTCCACCGCACCCGGAATTATTAAGGGAGAGAGCGACCGTTGGTTATATCTTATTCTTCCTCTCCGTGTTATAGGTTGACGAAGGCACTATTGAGCGAATAGCATTGTCAAAGCCCTTTGTACAGCAACCCTAATTTACTAATCGTAAATGAGTTGTTGGACAAAGGGCTTTGACAATGCTATTCGCTCAATAGTGCCTTCGTGCAAAGTTTTGTTTTATATGGAATATTCCATTAGCGCAATTTTATTGCGCCTAGCGTTGCTCGTAGACAGGCGGAGCCGTAGTTTATAACTCCACGAAAACTACTTGTGAGCATCAACTTTCTATCCGAGCAACCGCCGAGCCGTCTCAAGGTTGCGAGACCTTACGCACAAAAGCAATGCTCCGATTGCTTTTGTGTAGGACGTTTGCGCCTAAATATGTGTCAAGTTATCTCAACGAGATAAGTGACACGTGTTTAGCACTCGGCGCAATTACTTATCTATTAAGTATCATATTTTTAATATCCGCGACGGTGATTTTGATGCGTGGATTGGTCTTGATTTCCTCGCTGATTTTGTCTCTTGCGTGGATAACCGTCGTATGGTCGCGCCCGCCGAACATCTCGCCTATTTGCACAAGCGGCATCGGCAAAAGCTCCGTGATGAGGTAGATTGCAATCATACGAGGCTCGACGATATTCTTTGTTTTCTTCTTGGATATAATATCCGCAGTGGATATCTTGAAGTATTTGCATACAGCGTCGATAATTCCGCTTGCGTCGGTGGCTTCACCTTGTTTTTCTTTTAGGAAGCCCGCAAAAGCTTCGCTTGCAATTTCTCTGGTTTGAATTGGATTGTTGGTGAGCGAACTATAGAAGATTATGCGGTTGAGCAAGCCTTCCATCTCACGGATATTGGACGGAGCAAGCTCTGCGATATACTCGGCAACTTCGTCCGAAAGCATAAATTTTGATTGAACGGCTTTGGTTTTGAGGATAGCCACTCTCGTTTCGAGATCGGGAACTTGAATATCCACTATAAGACCGCAACCGAAGCGCGTACGAAGCCTATCTGAAAGCGTCGTAAGGTCCTTTGGTGAACGATCGGACGTGAGAATAATTTGCTTATTTTCTTGATACAAATCGTTGAAAATATGGAAGAACGCTTCCTGAGTCGCTTCTTTGCCGATGAGAAATTGTACGTCGTCAACCATAAGTACGTCGCAAGAGCGATATTTCTCTCTAAAACGATTGTTCTCGTCATTGGACTTGTTGCGAATGACGCTGATAAGCTCGGTAACGAGTGTTTCCGCACTCACGTAAAGTACGTTGGCGTTTTTCCTGTTTTTAAAAAGATAATTGCCTATTGCGTGCAAAAGGTGTGTCTTTCCGAGACCTACGCCCGAGTAGATAAAGAGTGGATTGTAGCTTCCGCCCGGGTTTTGAGCAATAGTCTTGCAAGCCGCCAAAGCGTACTCGTTGGATTTGCCTACGACGAAATTTTCAAAGGTGTATTTCTCAAGGAACGGGCATTTTTTCTTGCCCTTTTCTTCTGGTGTGAAGTTTGTGACAAAACCCTCGTCTTCGATAAACACGGTTTGCTTGTTGAGATACTCGTCCTTTTTGTCGGGGGTGATGATAATGACGTCCGTTATTGCGGAATTGAGCGAGGATACCACTTCTTTAATCGTGTCGAGGTATCTCGTGTCAATAGTGCGTTTTGCGTTTGCGGAAATAGTCGACAAAACCATTGCGTTGTCGACGAAGCAAACAGGCTCCAATTTTTCTATCCACACCTCGTAACTTATGGCTTGTATGGATATGGACAATTCATCCTTTGCGTTTTCCCAAAATTCTTCGATGTTAATCATATTGTTGATTATATCAAAAATGTGGATTTTTTCAAGCGAAAATCAAAAAAGAAAACTTAAACACAAGATGTTGAAAAAAAACGCTCTCTACGCTATACTTGTAGTGTATGAAAATTCTTTCGCTCGAACTTCAAAATTTCAGAAACTACCCCGAGGCCGTCGTGAACTTTGCAGACGGTCTAAACGTTTTGTACGGGCAAAACGCGAGCGGAAAGACCAATATGCTTGAATCTATCTATCTTTGCTCCATTTTCCACTCCCCACGCACCACGAAGGACAAGGAAATGATTTTACTCGGCAAAGACAAGGCAAGAGTGAAAATCTCGCTTGAAAGGAAATTCAGAAAACACACGATAGTGCTTCAAATAGACGCGCAAGGCAAGAAAAAAGTTGCCGTGGATGGTATTCCCGTCAATCGTGCGGGTGAACTTTTGGGTGTGCTTGGCGTGGTGTTCTTCTCTCCCGACGAGATGAAACTCGTCAAAGAAGCACCGCAAGAAAGGCGTAGATTTTTGGACGTAGGCATATCTCAACAACAAAAGGCGTATTTTATCGCACTTCAACGCTACAACAAGACGCTCAAACAAAAAAACAATCTCCTCAAAGAATACAAGTATCAAAACATAGACGATATGCTCGACGTGTGGGACGCCTCGCTTGCAAAAGAAGGCGCAATCATAGTGCAAAAACGCAAGGAATATATCGCAACGTTGAGCGACGCCGCGCGCAAATTCCACTTTGCGCTCAGCGGTGAAAAGGAAACGCTCACCCTCTCGTACGAAAGCGGTGTCAGGACGGATTGCGAAGACAGCCTACTTGAAAGCAATCTCTATTCCTCGATAGTTGCATCGAGGCAAAAAGACAAAGAACTCGGCTTTTGCACCGTAGGACCGCATAGAGACGATATCAAAATCGAAATCAACGGCAATGATAGTCGTAAATTTGCTTCCCAAGGTCAACAACGCACCATTGCGCTTGCAATGAAACTCGGTGAGGTCGTAATCTACAAAAACGAAATAGGCGAACCGCCCGTTTTGCTCCTCGACGACGTCCTTTCCGAACTTGACGAAAACAGACAAACCACACTGCTCAAAATGACGGAAGGCTTCCAAACGATACTCACTTGCACGGAATATACCCTCCCCAACAAAGCCAACAAAATCAATATCAAAGACGGCACGGTCGTTGGTGGAAAAATTAATAATTAATAATTAATAATTAATAATTTTGGAATATTCCTCTTGTCATTCCGAGCGTAGCGTGGGAATCTAGCGTAGCGCAGAACAATAGATATAGAGAAGTGAAAATTTAGTGTATTAGCTCTTAATGGATAAAAAATACAAAACACGCACTTTAAGTGCGTGTTTTGTGTTGTTTAAGTATTGTTTTATGATATTAGAGCGTTTTTGTTTAAGGCTTTGCCTTCCGCAATTATTAATTATTGATTGCTTTTCACAGCTTGTCGTTGTATTTCAAGATTTGTATGAGAGCGTAAATTCTGTCAAGGTCGTCCTTGTTGAAATAGTCGATGGTGATACGTCCCTTTTGGTCGTTGCCGACGAGTTTGACCTTGGTTGCGAAAATGCGCTTCATATCTCCGACGAACTCTTTGAGCTCGAGAGGCATAACCTTGTTTTCTCTCGGACCGGAGGGAATTGCTTTTCTCGTGAAGTAGAGTCTTACGCGGTTTTCGAGGTCGCGCACGGAAAGCTTGTTGTCGCACGCTTGTTTTGCAAGGGTTACGAGATATTCCTTGTCGTCAATGGAGATAAGCGTTCTTGCGTGTCCCGGGGAGAGTTTGCCTTCTCTTACAAGTTCGGTAACTTCGTCAGGGAGTTGCAAAAGGCGCAAAGTGTTGGTGACGTACGGACGAGATTTGCCGATACGGGTCGCAACTTCTTCTTGTGTTAGACCATGGTTTTCCATAAGCTCGCGCATACCTTCCGCCGCTTCGATTGCGTTGAGGTCTTCGCGGTGTAAGTTTTCTATTAGCGAAATCTCTTGGATTTGTTGCGGAGTAAATTCTCTTATGATTGCGGGCACTTGTTTTAGACCTGCGAGAAGGCTTGCTCTAAAACGACGCTCGCCAGCGATAATCATATATCTTCCGCCCTCGCTTCTCACCAAAATGAGCGGTTGCAAAACGCCGTATGTGGCAATTGACGTGGACATCTCGCGCAGACTATCCTCAGAGAATGTCTTTCTGGGCTGATTGGGGTTGCGGTCAATGAGTGTGATATCTATTTCTTGCGCTTTGATATCATCGGAGATATCCACTTTGACGTTTTCCTCGTTGTCGTTGAAAAGTGCATTCAAACCTTTTGAACCAAGTCCGCCTTTTGTATTTGCCATACTTCACTCCTTATGTTTTGATATAAATTCTTGCGCAAGAGCCTTGTAAGCAAGTGCACCAGCGCATTTATCGTCGTAATTATTTATAGTTTTTGCAAAACTCGGTGCTTCCGCAAGCCGAATATTGCGAGGTATTTTGGTGTCGAACACCGCGCTTTTGAAGAGCGAGCGCACGTTTTGTTCCACATCTTTCGCAAGCTTGTTGCGCATACACATCGTAAGTAGCACCCCGTCTATCTCTATGGACGGATTGAGATGTTTTTTGACGAGACGCACGGTGTTGAGCAACTGATTCATACCCTCTAGCGCAAAGTATTCGCATTGAAGCGGTATGATAACGCCTTTTGACGCCGTGAGCGCGTTGACGAGCAATAAGTTTATAGACGGCGCGCAGTCGATGAAGATATAGTCGTAATCGTCAAGAACGGCAGATAGCGCGTTTTTAAGGACGAACTCTCTATCTTCTTTATCATTCAATTCAAGTTCCGCACCCGTCAAATCCCTTGAAGAGGGAACGAAATCAAAGTCCGCTCCTTTCACTATGCAAGGACGGATATCCTCGGTGCATAGTGCGGTATATATCGAATTTTCGGCTTTTTTGTCGAACACTCCAAGAGCACTTGATGCGTTGGCTTGCGAATCGAGGTCAACGAGCAAAACTTTGTATCCCGAGAGAGCGATATAAGCGGCAAGATTAACGCACGAAGTGGTTTTGCCGACGCCTCCCTTTTGGTTTGAAAAGGATACGACGTACGCCATAAAAACAGTGTACCATACAAAAACGCTTTTTTCAATGATGTTTCACAAAAAGTTTCACGAAAAATTTATAAAAAATGGAAAATAATGTTATTAAATTACTTTCCATTCAAAATTTTATAGAGGCTTTTTCTTTATACTCCCATACACTCTCGGGTATTGCGACGGCGTTTGTTTTATCTTTTCAAAAACTATAATCGCACGCTTGTCCCCGTTTGGTAAATTCAAAAATTTGGTGTGCAAATGTTTTACGCCGAGCACTTTCATTGCGTTTTGTGCCGTGGAAAGTTCGCTCTCGTCCGTTTTGTACGCAAGGAAGAGTCCGCCGACTTTCAAAAACGGCATTGCAAGTTCAAGCAAAATCGGGAGTGCGGAAACCGCCCTTGCAGTAACCGCGTCGTATTTGGCAAATTGCGCCTTTTGCTCTTCCGCTCTGCCCGCAATGGTGGAGATACTGTCTCTTATACACATCTGACGCTGCCGAC
>URUQ01000069.1 GCA_900551145.1 uncultured Eubacteriales bacterium | reverse complement strand
CGAGATAGGAGTCCGTCTCGTGGGCTCGGAGATGTGTATAAGAGACAGTCTATATGCTTGACGTATTCCAACGGTTCTTTATAATTTGCGCATCTCGTAATGAGATTGAGTTTTTTATCCCACTTTTTTGATATGGCGTTTGCACCGTTTGCGATTATGGATGTATCCTCTTCCATAATGTCCACGTTGTAGATACACGCTTTGTTCGGCTTTGCGTATCCTACGTTTTCAAGGTTTCCGCTCGTGTATTTTTGGCGGTACATATAATAAGGTTCATAACCCGATTCCGTCAGTTTAGAATACGCATAATCCACCATTTTCGACGCCGTTTCGAAGTCGGTGTTGTCGTATCCGCCCTGTTTGAGCGCAGAACCTTTTTTCATATAAAGCGTGTGCACGGTGATATTGGCGGGATTTAACGCAACGGCAATATCCACGCTACGCTTAAAGTCCTCGAAAGTCTCGTCGGGAAGGCACGCGATCAAGTCCATATTCACGTCGAATTTATCCCTAACCAGCATATATGCGTTGTACGTTTGCACACTCTTATGGCGTCTGCCGATAATCTCCAAAGTCTTGTCGTTGAAGGTCTGCGGATTGACGGACACTCTCGTTACGCCGTGCTTTTGCATAACCGCCACGATATCCTCGTCAATGGTATCGGGACGCCCTGCCTCGACGGTAAATTCCCTCGCACCGAAGTGGCAGTATTCCAAAACTCTATCCAGCGCTTGTGCGCCGATTGACGTAGGCGTTCCGCCACCGACGTACACCGCACGTATCTTCCATTTCTTGCTTCTAATCAGCTCTTTCGTCTGTTCAAGCTCTCTTATAAGGCACTCCACATACGGTTCGACGAGCTTTCTTTGCTTGTCTATGGGAAGGGATACGAAGGAGCAATACGCGCACCTCGTCGGGCAAAACGGAATAAACACGAAAACATCGTATTCCTTGCTCGATTTGTTGCGTATAGGTGCTTGCACGTTTACGATTTTCTCAACGAGATTGACCTTGCCTTCGCTCACGCTGTAATCGTCGATAAACACTTCTCTTGCGCCCTTTCCGTAGTCTTTGAAGTCGTTTTGAATTTCAAGAAACAACTTTGTCGGTCTAATCCCCGTAAGACAACCATACGGAAGGTTTACGCCCGTGAGAAAAGAGAGCGTGCGATATATCGCGATTTTCAAAAATCGCTTTTCTTTGCGCTTGCGTTCAAGCTCGTCCCTGCTCTTTATCGAAAAAGTGTAATGCTTTTGGAAATTGTCAAAACTATCAGAATAAATCGATATTCTAATCGCGTTTTTTTGTCTAAAGTAGTCAACGTCGAGTTTCAAATCAACATCCGTTCTGCTCTCGAACGGGCGCACGAGTTCCATCAAATCGTTGAGGTATTCTTCGTTTGAGATGTGAAAATCAATCATTGGCTTCTGCTTTGGTTATTAGCGTCTTTATTCTATGGGTATATATGCGTTTTTCTCTATAATCGGGTTGTTTTTTCTCTCAAAATCAAGTGTCGTAGGCTCACCGTGTCCGGTCAAAAGCGTATAGTTGCCTTTGAGGTTAAAGAGTTTGTTGACGATTGAATTTTTGATATCTTTTGCGTTTCCGTCGTAAAAATCGGTGCGCCCGTACGAGGTGAAGAATATCGTATCTCCCACGAAAATCTTGTTGCCTACGATATAGCACACGCTTCCTTTTGCATGCCCCGGGGTGTGGATAACCTTGACGTCAAGCCCCGCAATTTTCAGCGTTTCTCCGCCCTGCAAAAGCACGTCCGGCACAAACTTTTCCACCTTTACGCCAACGGAAAAGCCCATATTCTTGTAGGAATTTATCTTCTCTCTCTCGTCTTTGTGCAAGAACACGGCAGGGGCTTTGCTTTCGTCGCGGTTGCCCTTTTCGTCGGTGCATACGATTCTCAAAAGCGGTGCAACGCCCGCAATATGGTCAAAGTGCGCGTGCGTAAGCAATATCGCGTCGATTTTGGCTTTTGCGTCATTAAAGATCTCCGCAATCTGCTCCGCTTCACCGCCGGGATCGACCACAAACCCGCGATTGCCGTTGATGACGATATACGTGTTCGTGCCGAGCTTGCCCGTGTATAGATGGAAAAATCTCAAATCGTTCATCTATGCACCTCGATGACTCCGTCGATTGCGCGCATTTTCTTTACGAGTTCTTCGAGCACGCTTCCTTGCTTGATTTGTATTGTTACGGTAAACTCACCAAACCCCGTCTTATCTTCAAGTCTGGCGTTTGCCGCAACTATATTCAATCTTGCGTTTGCGATAAGTGCCGTGATAGACGCGATTACGCCGTCCTTGTTCTCAACGGTAATAATGAGCGTTGCATTGAACATCTCTTCACTGTCGTTGTCCCAACTCGCTTGAATAAGACGTTCTTCTTCCATTCCCTTAACGTTGGGGCAATCCCTGCGGTGTATGGACACGCCTCTGCCCCTCGAAATATATCCGATAATCTCGTCACCGGGGACGGGTGAACAGCATTGCGCCATACGCACCGTAAAATTGGCGTTGCCGTTGATAAGCACACCGCTTTTTGAGTGTTTGCGCGGTTTTTGCTCTTGCACGGGCACTGTCGGAATTTGTGTTTGCGGAGTGTGATCTTCCTTTTTGAAGCCCTCAATTATCTTGGTGAGCACTTGACTCGTCGTAAGTCCGCCGTAACCGACCATCGCATACAAATCATCTTCCGAACTCATTGCGTGGCGTTGCAAAATACCACTCAATATGTCGGGAGTGAAAATATCGGCAAGCGCGTAACCTCTGCGTTTCGCCTCTCTTTCGAGCATGTCCTTACCGCGTGCGATATTCTCGTCCTTCTTCTCTTTCTTGAAGTAAGCGCGGATTTTGGAGCGAGCGGACGCCGTATGCACGTATTTGAGCCAGTCGAGGCTCGGACCTTTTGAGGCATTGGACGTCAAAATCTCGACGATATCCCCGTTTGCAAGTTTTGTGGACAAAGGCACCATGCGCTTGTTGACCTTTGCGCCTATGCACTTGTTGCCTATTGCTGAGTGAATTTTGTAAGCCAAGTCGAGCGGTGTCGAACCGACGGGCAAATCGAATACGTCGCCCTTGGGCGTGAATACGAACACTTCATCGTCAAAGACGTTGATTTTGACGGCATCCATAAACTCTTTTGCGCCGTCTATATCCTTTTGAGCGTCCATAACCTCGCGAAGCCAGCGCACTTTGCTGTCGAGTTCGCTATCCTTGCCCGTCGTGCCCTCTTTATACTTCCAATGCGCCGCAACGCCGTATTCTGCGATTCTATGCATTTCGTACGTGCGGATTTGTATCTCGAAAGTTTCGTTGAACGGCGTAACGACGGTCGTGTGCAAAGACTGATAGTTGTTTGCCTTGGGCATTGCAATATAGTCTTTGAATCTACCGGGGAGCGGTTTCCACATGGTGTGGATTTCACCGAGCATCGTATAGCAGTCCTTGACGGTATCCACTATGATACGCACTGCCAAAAGGTCGTAAATTTGGTCTATATCGATGTGAAGATTGTGCATCTTCTTGTACACGGAGTAGAAGTGTTTGGGTCTGCCGTTCACCTCGCCGTGTATGCCCATTTCTTTGAGTTTTGCCTCGATTTGCTTGCAGATAGCATCCAAAAAGCCTTGTCTTTCGCTGCGTTTTTTGTTGACGTTCTCGGCAACGTATTTGTACTCTGCGGGATAGAGGTATTTCATTGCCAAGTCTTCCAGTTCGCACTTGAAGAAAGAGATACCCAGCCTACCCGCAAGCGGTGCGTATATATCGAGAGTCTCTTTTGCAATACGCTGTTGCTTTTCTTCGGGCAAATATTGAAGGGAGCGCATATTGTGAAGTCTGTCGGCAAGTTTGATGATGATAACGCGTAGGTCCTTTGCCATTGCGACGAAAATCTTGCGGAAGTTCTCCGCTTGCGCCTCTTCCCTGTTTACAAATTGAAGTTTGTCGAGTTTGGTAACGCCCTCGACGAGCTCGACGATTTCGTCACCGAATTCGTCTCGGAGTTGGTCGTAGGTTACGGAAGTATCTTCCAAAACATCGTGCAAAAACGCGGCTATGACCGTTGAACTGTCAAAGCCGTAATCCGTCAAAATCTCCACCACTGCGCAAGGGTGAATAAAGTAGTCCTCACCCGAACTTCTTTTTTGTCCCTTGTGCGCCTCTTTGGCAAAGTCGTACGCCTTTTTAATTTCCGCATAATTGAGCGGATACGTTTTTCTGAGTTTTATGAGCAAGTCTTCCATAAATTCCTCTTGCCGTGTTACCTATAATAGATTATTATACTTTATCTTAAAAAACATTTCAATAGCAACTCAAAATAGCACGCCGATTTTTTTAGACGTGCAAGAGATTGCGATATACGACACTGTCGGAAAGGCTGGATTTCTTTCTACTCACAGTCACTATACCTCTATCGCTTATCTGTACAAGTCCGAGTTGCTCGAATATAGTCATTGCGACGTAAAACTCGCTTTCTTTGACCTTATATCTCGAACACACCGCAATATACATTTTTCTATATCCGCCTTGTTTCCCACCCTTTGCCGAGATATTTAAAATCTCTTTATAAATATTTCTCAATCTCTCGTCGGTTATGCGCAATTGCTTTGGCGTAACGTCACCGAGCGCATAGCAAGTCGCTTGATTTTGCAGTTTTGCAAGATACCCTTCGCAAAGCGGACTGCCGGCAACCACTATCCTCTTGTAGAAAGAGAAATCGTAGCATTCTGCGGGGCACACCACCACGCAATTTTCAGGATTGAGGCAACGAGGCGTCGCAATAAGCACGGGAAGCGACTTCACCTCCTCGCACTCGTCGCAAATCTTTTTATATTCTTCCTCGGAGAAACACACAACAACCGAACCGAACGGCTCTTTAAGCCACGATTTCAGCTCGCTAAAGTCCGTTTTTTGCAAACTCGCACTGCCTTCGCACGAGAGTTGATGCAAGTTCATACACTCGCTCTCTTGCGGTGTTACGGACACGTTTTCAAATTCGAGCGTTTGAATAATACCTTGCGCGGTTTCTCTGTTTTGAAACGTATTTACGCCAAGCGTAACCTCAAAATCGGTCTTGCCCGTAACAGGGAAAAGACACGGCGCAAACTTAGAAAATCCCATCAATTCGATGTTGTTTCCCGAGTATTTTACGTGTTGAGAAAAGCCGATTCTTTCAAATTTTAGCCCTTGCGCCTCGATTAAGAAGGTAGGTTTCGGATTTTGATATCCCGTGGGTTCTAACAGTTCCAATTCCTTTGCAAACGAAAGGAAATCCATATCCATCGGCAGTTGCATTTCACACTCGACTACGTGCGTAAAATCTTCCGCCTTATGTTCCGACAAAAGTTTCTTATTCGCGGCGTTTTTGAAGCTCTCAAACGCCGATACGTTCATACTGACGCCCGCCGCTTGCGCGTGTCCGCCAAACGCCGTAAAGTACTCTGAAAGCGAGCAAAACAGTTCAAATATGTTCACCGACGGCACCGAACGAGCAGAACCTCGAAGTTCTTCCCCGTTCTTTGCAAAGAGCACTGCGGGACGTTTGAATTCCTCAACCAGTCGCGCGCACGCGATACCTAATATACCGGGTTCCCACTTATCGCTGTAAAGGGCGATAATGCCCGTATTTTCAAAATCCGCGCCTTTTAGCATTTGCTTTGCCGACTCCACCGCCTCTTCGCACAATTGTTGACGCGCGGAATTGTCCCTGGCAAGCTCCTCCGTGAGAGTTTTCAAAAGGAAATAATCGTTTTCGAGGAATAAGCCCACCACTTTCATTGCGGAATTGAGTCTGCCCGCGGCATTCATTCTCGGTGCGAGGCGGAACATAACGTCTTGCGACGACACCTTCTCTTGATTGAGAAGCATTTTGACGCCCTTTCTCGGGGACGTGGTGATTTGTTTAAGCCCGAAGTAGGCAATTATTCTATTGTCCCCCACGAGCGGAACGACGTCCGCAATGGTGGCAATGGACACGATATCGAGGTACTTGCACGCCTCTTGTCTATTGCTCAACGCTTCGACAAGCTTGAGTGCAACTCCCGCACCGCACAAATCGTAAAATCCTTTGCGTGCAACCTTTGGGTCAACCACTATGCAATCGGGTATTTTCTCTTGCGGTTCGTGGTGGTCTGTGACAATGGTGTCAATGCCGATAGATTTAAGATATTCCACCTCTTCAACCGCCGTAATGCCGGTATCTACGGTGATAACGAGGCTCGGCGAGTGATTGGCAAGGATTCTCTTCAACGTGTCCACGCTTATGCCGTAGCCGTCTTTGTTGCGGTCGGGGATAAAATAAAACACGTCGAGTTTGTCGCGCAAGTACAACATAAGAGTCGATATTGCGCAAATGCCGTCGCAGTCGTAGTCACCGTAAATAAGCACTTTTTCCTTATTTGCGATTGCCTTCTTGATGCTGTCTCTTATACACATCTCCGAGCCCACGAGACGGACTCCTATCTCGT
>URUQ01000068.1 GCA_900551145.1 uncultured Eubacteriales bacterium | reverse complement strand
GGAGTCCGTCTCGTGGGCTCGGAGATGTGTATAAGAGACAGACGCAATTTATAATGTTTTTATATAAAAAACTTGGAGGAAAATCATGAACAAATCAATTGTAATCGCAGATGACAACTCGGCATTATGCAACAGTGTTAGCGATTTCATCAATACCAAAGACGGCATGCAAGTGGTAGGCATCGCCCAAAACGGAGTGCAAGCTCTTCGCCTTATCGACGAATATCACCCCGACTTCGTATTGCTTGACATCGTTATGCCGGAACTGGACGGATTCGGCGTGCTCAGCGCACTCGAAGGCAAAAAGCCTATCGTGATTATGATGTCACAACTCGCAACGGACGGATTTGTGCAAAAAGCGTTGCAATACGGAGCGAGTTATTTCCTTGCAAAACCGTTTGACTTCAACACACTCGTAAAAGTGATATCCGACCTATCCGTACCTATCGCGCAGAACAAACCGCAACGCACATCCGTCAAAAATCACAATCTCGACGAGCGTATTGCAAACTTGTTTATCTCGGTTGGCATTCCCGCACATATCAAGGGATATCAATTCTTGCGCGAAGCAATAAAAATGACGATTGAAACGCCGGAGATTATAAATTCTATCACCAAGCAACTCTACCCCGGTATCGCAATGCGCTACAATACTTCTGCCTCAAAAGTCGAGCGTGCCATACGCCACGCAATCGAAGTGGCATGGAACAGAGGCAAAATCGAAAATATCAACAGCATTTTCGGCATTAAAATCTATTCTCCCAACGAAAAACCCACCAACGGTGAATTTATCGCATTGATTGCGGATAAGCTGCTTTTAGAATGTGCCTAACGAGCAAAAACCATCGCCGTGGCTAAGGCAAAGCGCATTTATGCGTATTGCCTTAGCCACGCTCGGGTTGTCGCTATACTACCGCACAATTAATCTTTGCTATCAGTCTTGCACGGGTATAAACTCCTGCCACAATTTCGCAAGATTGTCTGTGCGGTAATAGTTGCGAGAACAAATATAATCAAGCCGCCGATATGAAATTTGCCGTTGTGCCTCGTCAGACAAAGAAACGCTTTTTGATTTCACTTCCCAACACTTGTCTGCCGAAAATAAGCGAGAATGCGATCTCGGCAAGTCCGACGCCGAGCGTTGCGAGGGATGCAATCCAATTGTATCCCGCATAGTGCAAAGACAAGCAATAGTTGAGCGGGAACAAGGCGATCATAAACAGCGCAAGCACGAAAGAGTGAAACGCATATCTATACCACTTTTTTGTGATAACCGCGGTAAGCAACGTCACGATGCTAAGCGCGCCTGCCGCGCAAGGTATCACGAAAGAAAGCGCGATGTAGAACTTGCCAAAGTGCAAACTCACAAGAATCGCAAGGATAATGAGCCAGAAAGTCGATCTGTAATAGAACGTCCTAAGATCCGTGCGGAAGAAGGCGAATTGACCGATGACAAGCCAGAAAAATCCTACGGACGCAAGCCCGATGTAAATGATAGAATACACCTTGGATATAACGGATGCGAGCAACAATCCCACAAGCGTAAGCACGGAGAGCGCGATAAACACGTCTCTGACAGTCTTTCGTGCGTTGCGTCTTTTTTCGTTGGCATTGTAGGGGGCAAAATCAAAGTTCTCGTCCGTTTTGTCCGTTGCCTCGACAAGTCCTGCGCCGCAAAGGGGGCAGTTGTCGTCATATTCCGGATGATACGTTTTGCAAAGTCTACAATATTTCATTATTTATCTCCGTTTGTTTCGATGTACACTTCGAGACCTTCTGCCGTCAACGCTCTGACGAACTCTTTTTCAAGTTGTGAAGATTTGAAAGTCCTTGAGAACGTCAGCACGCACTCGTCGCCGAACGTAACACCGGCAAGTTTGTAGCCCGAGTCCTTCGGCTCCTTCAAACAAAACTCCACCCTATCCACGATCTCGAACAATTCTTTGGGCGGATTGAGACGCCCGTAGTTTGAAAAGTCCATAGAAACGGCTTTGTTATCCATGATATATTTTGTGATTTTGAGACCGATATCTTTGAGCGCGAGCGGCACAAGTGCGATAAATTTGTTGCGTTCTTCACGCATATTTGCATTGACGTTCTCTTGCAGATACTTTTCGTTGAGTTGCTCTTTGAAGCACTCTTTGACCGCGTCCACATAGGCTTGGATGCCCCCGTCCACGCTGTCTTTGAGCGTCACGTCAAGATAGAACGAGAAGTTGCGCACGGTGTCTGACGGGAAGAATTTGCGAAGATTTACAGGCACTCTTGCGTTGATATCCTTGTTGCTACCCTCTTTTTTGCGCATATCGAACATGATGCCGAATATGATTGCGAGCACGTATTCCGTGATGGTTGCGCCGTATTCTTTCGCCTTTTGGTTGAGCTTTGATGCGGAAGTGATCACGTGCGTCATCACGCCGTGGCGAGCCTTGGGGAGCTTGGGAATGTAGGTGAAATTGATCTTTCGTTTTGCATAGTCGTGCTTTTCGGCATACACTTGAAAGCTGTCCTCAATCTCGGTGGAAGTAGGCAAATCGCGATAGTCCTTTGCGCTCTTGTAGTCTTCGATTCGCTTGCCCGTCTTGATTTCGTAGTATCTTGCAAGCAAGCTCATAAGGAAAGTCGATCCTCCCGTGCCGTCCGTTATGCTGTGGAAGAACTCGCACCCGATTCTGTAATCGCTGTACACCACTCTGAAAAGATAGCGTTTGCCGTCAAGCGGAATGGGTTGAAAAGAATAAAGGCTCTCTTTTTCAACTCTGGGTTTGAAGGGCAATCTCTCAAAATAGTACCAGAACGCACCGCGCTTGATGGTGACCATAAGAGTGGGAAATCTCGGCACGAGATCGTCAAGTGCTTGTTGCAAAATCTCTCCGTCCACTCTCTCTTTCATCACCGCCGCAAAGCGGAAAAGCGTACTGTATTCGTTTGAAGACGAGGACGGATACACTTTTGCCGCGTTGTCGAGCTTGTACCACTCGGTCGGATCAAAAATACTCTCCTTCTTCTTGCTCTTCGCCGTGCCTTCCACAAGAGAATCGTATTGAACTCCGAAATACCTTGCAATCGCTTCCAAAGTCTTTTGATCCACGTCTTCTCCGTCTTCGGCTTTTTGAATCTCTTCAACGTCGAGCGACAAGCGTTTTGCAAGCTCTTCAACCGTGAGATTCTTGTCTTCTCTGAGTCGTTTTATAGATTTTGAATACTCCATACTTTTTTCCCATCGAAAATTTATTTCGCATTGTGCAAATACATATTGATACAAAAAGATAACATATTGCATTTACCAGGACACTATCTTAACATCTTAAGCCTCTTCCGTCAAACAATTTGCCTTCGCCGTCACGTTTTTATACTTATATTACAAGCTGTCCGACATCGCTCGCGCGCATAATGCGCACGCATGCGCTCATACGCGCGCGCCCATATACACAAGCGTATGTTTTGTCCACATATACGCAAAAGGACACGAACATAACAAAAAAAGCACTCTTTTGAGTGCTTTGGTTGGATTGAGTGGACTCGTTTAATAGCGAAGCGGGCAAATATCATTTGCAAGAGCAAAGCGTCAGCACCGAAAGGTGGTTCGTGCGACGATAGGAGCGTGCGTGGCAACACGCAAAAGGACACGAATACAACAAAAAAAGCACTCTTTTGAGTGCTTTGGTTGGATTGAGTGGACTCGAACCACCGACCCCCACCTTATCAGGGTGGTGCTCTAACCTACTGAGCTACAATCCATCGGTGTGGTGGAGATACACGGATTCGTAAAATAGCGAGCATTTATGCTTGCATATCGAAGCGAGCGTCAGCGAGGACTTGTCCTCGGTTACATCACGGAGTGATGCGTTGCGCCCGCAACGGAATGCGGGTATTTTCACCTATGGTGGAGATACACGGATTCGAACCGAGGACCTCCTGAATGCAAATCAGGCGCTCTACCAACTGAGCTATATCCCCACGTGAATGCTATAAGATAATAGCATTTACACATTTGTTTGTCAAATGATTTTTTGAAAATTCTTTACATTTGCAAATTGCAAATTGTGTTATGGTTTTATCGAAAATCATATTTTACTCGTATCGCATGTGCGTGCGTTTCTTATTTTAACGATTATATCGCTGTTGCACCGATTCGGTAATGCCAATTTTGATGCAAATAAACTATTTGTTTGCGAAAATTTTCATTTTGGTTTAATAATCGCAAGTTATATTAAAGTTACAAAAGCAAAAAACATATCCCCCTATATCTTTATTGCTTCTCCTAAAGGACGGGGCGTTGCACAAGCAACGCCCCGTTCCTATTTTATTGCGTAGTTGCAAATTTATTTGATTTTCAATCCGTCGCTAAACGCATTGCAAGGAAGGAATGTTCGAAGGGCAACCCTAATTTACTAAATCGTAAATGAGTTGACGGGCGGACGGCAGTAACGCAGTTATTTGCTAAATAGTGCGTTTTTTATAAAACGGCAATAAATTGATGCATAACGCGAAAGGTGCGGGCTGTTGCAAAATCACGTACGATTTAGTACGTTGGGTTTTGCCCCAGCCCGCACCTGACAAAGTTAGGCGCAATTTAGTGCCGTTTTACTCCACGCGGAGAGCATCGACGACATTCTTGCGCGAAGCACTAATCGCGGGAATAATGCCCGAAATGACCGTCAAAAGCAAACTGATGGCAACGAGGGCTAGTGCGTGCAAGGGGTGGAAATGCAGGAGTGAGCCGATACCTGTTACCGCTTTTATTATGAGCGATATAAGCGGACAGAGGATATAGGTGACAAGGATACCTATGACGCCGCTGCTGAAACCTATGATTGCGGTCTCGGCAATAAACACGTTGCGAATATCGCGCTTGCGTGCGCCGATTGCGCGCAAAATACCTATCTCACGGATACGCTCGATGACGGAGTTGGACGTGATGACACCAATCATGACGGTGGATACCACAAGTGAAATGGACGCAACCGCTATGAGCATCGCGGACACGAGATCAATCATAATGGTGATGTTGTAGAGGAACATTGCCGACACGTCGAAGTAGCCGATGTCGGTCTTATCCCACGCCTCGATATATTTAACTGCCGCGTCTTTTTGCTCAAACGTCTCGGGGAACACTGTGATAAAACTTGCCGCACTGTCCGCGCCGACCGCTTTTGCAAAATAGTCGAGCGTGAGCACTTTTTGACCTACGATGTCTAAAAGTTCACTGCTGAAATTGTCATCGGTAAAGCCCGAGTTGTTTATCTCGGCATACGTGCCGAAAATAGTTGCCCCTTGCGGTGTGAGCGTGCGTTGGATGCGCGCCACTTCACTGTTGTACGCTTGGTCCATTGCCCATTCCGCAAGTTCGGGCGTGTAGCAAAGCGCGGAATTTACGAAAGAATATCCACCCTTCTTTTGTCTGATTACACCGACGATTTTGAGCTCGGTTTCGGAGTTTCCGTAAAGCGATTGCAATCTCGATTGATCCTTTACCGACCAATAGAGCAATGACGGATTTTTGTCAAACCCCATAGTATCGTAGGAGTTCTCACCTGTCTTGACGTAGTAATCGTCGTTGAGAATCATCTTGACCGATTGCCCGATGAAATACTCGTATGAGATATCGGAAGTGCCGAGGGAAACGGGCTTGCCGTCCACCATTTTGGGAGTGCCGTCGTCGTTCTTCTCGTAAAGTTCGATGCCGAACTCGTTGAGCAACTCTTGCGATACCTTGTTGTCCTTGCCCACGCAAAGCAAAATCTCGTTTTTGTTTTGCGGATAACGGCTGTTTTTGCCGATGAGGTCGTACGATTCAAGCATGGTATCCTTGTCGCTTGCAAGCTCTTGCCAATACTTGGATTGCAATCCGTTTTCACCGAGCACCGTCGTTGCGATTGCGAGCGCGGTTATCGGTTCGGGTGCTTGCGACACGTCTGCGTACGTAACGTTACCGTTTGTGTCGTAGGTCTTGCGCACGAGATTGTATCTCAATCCGTAATTGATGCTCATCGACTTATAGTTGTCTTTGGGCATATCTTTCATATATTGAGTAAACTCTTCGGTGATTACGTTCTTGGTTATGCCTTCAAGGAAGGGTTTTGTAAAAGACGAGATATAACTGTCTATGCTTCCGCCACCGTCAGTGTTTACGCCGATTTTATCGCTATCGGGGAACGCGCCGGGATCGTCTTTATTTTGGAAATTCATCATCATATCCATAATCGCGGAGTTTTGCACGTTGTATTGATAAATTCCCAAAGGCACGCTGGAAAACATCTCTTTTTCCATCTTCTCGACATACACGTTGAAGCCGTTTGATATGGAAAGCACGAGTCCCAAGCCTATAATGCCTATACTGCCCGCAAACATCGTAAAGAACGTGCGACGCTTTTTGGAAACGAGGTTTCTCAACGAAAGGCCAAACGCCATACCGGCACTCATAGACGTGGGTTTGAATGATCTATCTTTGTGTTTTTTCTTCTTTGACAAACTGTTTATGCCCAATTTATCAAAAATTGCGTTGCTGGCACCTGTCTCTTATACACATCTCCGAGCCCACGAGACGGACTCCTATCTCG
>URUQ01000067.1 GCA_900551145.1 uncultured Eubacteriales bacterium | reverse complement strand
TGAGCGGAGAGCAAGCAAACAAGGTAAGTCAAGAGATTGCAGGCAATCTACGAGATGGCGTAATAAGCGAATAATTGCAGTTTTCCGTTAAATTGCGTGATAGACGATATTACGTTTATCGACAAAATGACATAATTTTATATCAAAAAAGCCCTCTTTTCGAGGGCTTTCTTACATGGATTTTGAGACTTTTTTGACGAGATTAAGGTGATTATATCTTGAAACGTTTTATCTATGTTTTATATTATCGATACCGCTTGCGTTTGGCTATGATAGTGAAGTGCGGACGTTTTGCGTTGCTATCTTAACAACTCTTTATGTTCGTTTGGTGTTGCAACCAACGTTTTGTAGTTGACGTAGATTACTTGCCCCGGGTGTCCGTTGGGTTTTCGTTTTACGTTGCGACGTTCGGTATAGTCAACCTCATGGCTTGCTTGTTTGGTGCTTGCGGTGATTTCACCCGCGATTTTCAGCACGTTTTCAGGCACTTCTTTGCCTTCCGTCACGATAATCGTATGTGCGCCGTGTTCGTTTTTGAGGTGCATCCAAATATCGCTTGACGATGCGATTTTGAAGGTCAACTCGTCGTTTTGGATATTGTTTTTGCCTCTGTATATCGTAAATCCGTCCACGACGTAAACGTAAGGAGGTTCGGGCTTTTCTCGGCGGACTTTGTTTTTTTGCGATTTCTTTTTCGTGCCTCCGAGAAGTTCCAATTCATCCTCGATTGCGCTTGTTTGGCTCTCGTAGGGAAGAGACGCGATTTCTTCTTCGATTGACTTGACGTATTCGAGCAAATCTCTGTCTTCAATCAATTTTTTGCCGACGAATTCTTTTGCGCGTTTAAGTTTATTATACTTAGTATAATAAGTCGTACTGTTTTTGGACGGAGTAAGGCGTGTGTCGAGCGGAATAACCACTTCGGTATTGTCGTAATAATTGAGGCATTTTACGCTTTCGTCGCCCTTTTTTATACGGTAAATATTGCTTACGATAAGCTCGCCGTACAGTTTGAGTGTGTCCATATCCTCGCACTCTTTGAGACGTTGCAAATCGATTGCGATATTCTTTTCCGCTTTTTGGTGCAAGCGTTTTGCAATCGTTGCAAGCGATTTCAGGCGCGCTTTGTTGCGTATATCTTTGTCGCAATCGGTGGTTAGAGTGTCGTATGCTTCACTCATGGTGGTGAATTTACGCACGTTGCTTTCATCTCTGTCGACAAGAGAGCGGTAAACGAAGGGATATACGTCTTTTCCGTCTATTACGCAAGGTTGAAAAACCGGTGACGAAGTGTCGAAAGACGCAAATTCTTTTATCGTAGCGTATAGTTTTTCCTTATCCGATTTGGACAGTGAAGGGACGGACGTATCGAGATTGGCGCGGAGCAAAAATTCGTTTATCGTAGCACCCGAAAATCCCGATATATTGTCTTGAATATACTTGTGCAAATCACCGCCCGAAAAATCGTCGAAAACGCCGATACAATCTGTTAGATAACTGATTTTCTTTTGTGTAACGGGTGAATATCTGACTCCGCGCAATACTACGTGATTGCGCTCGACATCAAGCGGAAGATGCTTGACGGCGTCCAAAATCACGAGGTTTTCGTCCGTGAAAACAATGTTGGAATACCTATTCATTATCTCAACGAAAAGGTAGAACGTGGCATCGTCGCGCATCTCGGTTTTTGCGTTCAATTTGAGATAGATAATGCGGTCGTGGTTGTAAATGCCGATTTGTTCGATACTTGCGTTGAGGAGGTATTTGCGCATAAGCATACAAAGGTTTGGAGCAACCATAGGACTTTGCTTTTTGCTTTGCGTGAGATGAATACGGGGTGCTCCCGCATTGCAAGAGATAACGAGGCAAACGTTTTTGCCTTTGGAGCGCATAAAAAAGCGCAACTCGTCAACTTCGGGTTGTTGAATTTTGTCTATTCTCGCGCCTTGAAGAGAACTATTGAGTTCTTTTGCAAGCGCATTTAATGCAAATAGGTCGCTTCCCATACGATTATGATAGCAAAAAGAGCGGATTTTTACAATAAAAATCGTAAAAATGTGGCACAATACCAAGCAATATTATTTGATTTTTGCGCGTGCGTATGATATAATTCTACTACTTGTAATGAAAATATATATCCGTACGCGCAAATACGCGTCGGAATGGAGGACAAATGGACTACACAGTAGAAAAGTTGGAAAAGAGCCAAGTCAAGTTCAACTACGTGGTTGACAAGGACGCTTTCAACACGGCAATCAAGCAAGCGTATGAGAAGACCAAACACAAATACGCAGTTCCCGGTTTTAGAAAGGGACACGCACCTCAAAAAGTGATTGAGGGTATGTATGGCGCAGGCGTATTTTTCAGTGATGCCGTCAACGAACTCATCGACGCTTCTTTGAACGAACTCGAAACCAAAGACGAATACGACTTCGTAGCGGTCGACAGCGTATGCGACGTCGATATGACGGACGACGGCGGTGTCAAGTATTCAATCGTTATGGTTGTCAAACCCGAAGTTACTCTCGGTCAATATAAAGGCTTGAACGTGGCAAAGAAAGCAGTCAAAGTCACGGCAAAGCAAGTGGATGAAAGAATTGCTCAAGAGCAAGAAAAGCAAGCTCGTCTTATCGAAGTCGATACCGCGGCCGCAAACGGCAACACCGTCACTATGGACTTTGTCGGCAGTGTAAACGGTGAGAAATTTGAAGGCGGAAGTGCAGAGAACTACGATCTCGAACTCGGCAGCAACACGTTTATCCCCGGCTTCGAAGAACAACTCGTCGGCGTAAAAGCGGGTGAAGTCAAAGACGTCAAAGTCACTTTCCCCGAGAACTATCAAGCGGAAAACCTTGCGGGCAAAGAAGCGGTGTTTACTTGCACTATCAAGGCAGTCAAAGTCAAAGAATTGCCCACCGTTGACGACGAATTCGTAAAAGAAATTTCCGAATTTGACACGCTTGCAGAGTACAAAGCGGACGTAAAGGCTCAACTCACCAAGGAAGCACAAGAGAAGGCGGACAGAGATTTTGAAGACGAAGTAGTCGAAAAAATCGTCGATTCTTCCAAGGTTGAAGTTCCTTCCGCAATGATCGAGCGCGAAGCAGACGAAATGGTGCACGAGTTTGAATATCGTCTTATGTACCAAGGTCTCAAACTTGAAGATTATCTCAAATATCTCAATATGACAAGAGACCAACTCGTCGATCAATATAAGGATCAAGCGGCAAAGACCGTCAAAGTGCGTCTTGTTATGGAAGCTCTCGTCAAAGCCGAGAATCTCACCATCGAAGACAAAGACATCGAAGAAAAGATGGCAAAATTTGCGGAGCAAAGCTCTCAAACCGTCGAAGAATTCAAAAAGACTCTCCACAAAGAGCAAGTTGATTATATCGTCAACTCCATTATGAACGAGAAACTTCTCGATATGCTCACCAAAGAGAACCTTGCAAAAAAGACGACTGCGAAGAAAGCAGATGCGGAAGCAGAAGTCAAAGACGACACGAAGGCCGAGGAAAAGAAACCTGCTGCCAAAAAAACCACCAAAAAAGCAGCAAAACCCGCAACCGACGCGGAATAAGTAGCGTAAGTTTCGTGTAAAATTTAAGTGTTTTGACAAAAACATATATGCTCGTCTTTCCGCTTGCAATCGTTTTGCAAGCGGAAAGCGTATAAGAAAACAAATATCGTATAGAGTGCAATACGTCTAAAAATGCACGCATTTTAGAGTTTGTAGGCTCGTGCGATTAAAATCGAACGATACCGCCACGGCGGTCGGAGGATACAATGAACATCAAAAATCAACTTATTCCTATGGTTATCGAACAAACGGGAAGAGGCGAACGCTCTTACGATATCTATTCTCGCTTGCTCGAAGACAGAATTATCTTTTTGACTGGCGAAATCGACGACAATATTGCCGATCTCGTCGTCGCACAACTCATTTATCTCGAAGGTAAAGACTCCACCAAGGACATCAGTCTTTACATCAACAGCCCCGGCGGATCTGTTTCTGCGGGCTTTGCAATCTACGATACGATGAACTACATCAAGTGCGACGTTTCCACGATTTGCATAGGTATGGCTGCGTCTATGGGTGCGTTCTTGCTCTCGTCGGGCGCGAAAGGAAAGAGATATTCCTTGCCTAATGCAAAAATTATGATTCATCAACCTCTCGGCGGAGCGCAGGGACAGGCAAGCGATATCGCAATTCAAGCCAACGAGATTTTGAAGACAAAAAAGCGCATCAACGACATTCTTGCGCAAAATACGTCTCAACCGCTCTCCAAAATCGAGGTCGATACCGACCGCGACTTCTATATGAATGCGGAAGAAGCCGAAAAATACGGCATAGTTGACAAAATTTTCTATTCGAGAAAGTAAATTTGAAAAAAGCAAATACGTTTTTAAAGCGTAACCTCGATAGGTATAACTTGTCGAGGATTAGAGTATATAAATAGGTATGGAAAACTATCACAAGGAACAACATTGTAGTTTTTGCGGAAGGGGCGCAAGCGAAGTCGAAACGATTATCAGCGGTCCTAACGGCATAAACATTTGCAACGAATGTATTGACGAGTGCGTTTATATGCTCGGCAAAAAAGACCAAAAGACCGCAAACGACGGCATCAGTCTTTATACGCCGAAGGAAATCAAGGCAAAGCTCGACGAGTACATCATCGGTCAAGACAGTGCAAAGAGAGTACTGTCTGTTGCCGTGTACAATCATTATAAACGCATCAATCAGATGAAGAACAAAAACAGCGACGACGTAGTCATCGAAAAGAGCAACGTGCTTTTGCTCGGACCTACGGGCTCGGGTAAAACTTTGCTTGCAAAGACGCTTGCTCAAATTCTCAACGTGCCGTTTGCCGTGGCCGACGCAACTACGCTCACCGAGGCGGGCTACGTAGGTGAAGACGTCGAGAATATCCTTCTCAAACTCATTCAATCCGCAAACGGGGACTTGAAGAGAGCGGAAGTGGGCATCGTGTATATCGACGAAATAGACAAAATCGCAAAGAAGGGCGAAAACGTGTCCATTACGCGCGACGTAAGCGGTGAGGGCGTGCAACAAGCGTTGCTCAAAATCATCGAAGGCACGGTGGCAAGCGTTCCTCCGCAAGGCGGAAGAAAACACCCCAATCAAGAGTGCTATCAATTGGATACGACCAACATTTTGTTCCTTTGCGGTGGTGCATTCGTTGATTTGGACAAGATTATCGACCAAAGAAAGGACAATTCCAAGCTCGGTTTTGGCTCTGCGGTAAAAGGCACGGTAGACTATCGTTATGATGAGCTTATAAAAGCGTTGCAACCCGCCGATCTTATCAAATACGGCCTTATTCCCGAATTTGTCGGTCGTGTACCTATCGTCGTCGGGCTCAATGCGCTTGACGAGAATGCTCTCGTTAAGATTTTGTCCGAACCGAAGAATGCTCTCGTCAAACAATACAAGTATCAATTTGCGCTTGACGGCGTAACGCTTGAATTTGAGGAAGAGGCGTTGAGGGCGGTTGCGGCAAAGGCAATTCAGCTCAATACGGGCGCAAGAGGCTTGCGTGCAATTCTCGAAGACGTGTTGCTCGAACTTATGTTTGAGATTCCGTCCGAGAATAATATCGACAAGGTTATCGTGACCAAAGCGTCCATCGACAAGACGGAAAAGCCCATCGTCGTATACAAACAAGCGGAAGTCAACACTGACGACCAAATTGCGTAAATTGCACAAAAACAGCGCATCTAATGCGCTGTTTTTATGCAGAATGCATTTAATAGCAAACAAAGGATGATTGAAAAATGATTAAACAAGCAAAATTCGTCACGTCGGTTGCCGATGCAAAAAATATTCCCGATTACGCCGTCCCCGAGATTGCCATTGCTGGCAAATCGAACGTCGGGAAGTCTTCGTTTATCAATTTTGTGGTCAATCAAAACAAACTTGCCAAAACATCGCAAGAGCCCGGAAGAACCAGATTGCTCAACTACTTTGAGATAAACAACGGTGAGTACTATTTCGTCGATCTCCCCGGGTACGGTTACGCCAAAGTAAATAGGCAAGAAAAGCAAAAATGGGGCGGACTTATCGAAAACTATTTGCGTACGAGCAAAAATCTTATCAACGTGTTCGTGCTTGTCGATTTGCGCCACGAGCCGACCGACGACGATAAAATGCTCATAAACTATTTGTATGCCTATCATATTCCGTTTACGATTATCGCGACCAAGGCAGACAAGCTTTCTCGTGCGCAACAACAAAAGTGCAGAGCGGTCGTATCGTCCGCATTGTGCGTGGGAATCAACGATATTATCGTAACGTCTTCGACGGCAAAGACAGGCAAGGAAGCAGTGCTTGCGCGCATAGATACTTTGCTTGAAAACGCACAAAGCATACTCGCAAACGAAGCCGACGGTGAAGAGAATACCTCCGAAAACGACGACGAAAATGCCGACGTCGCAAATGGGTTGAATTGCTAATGCTTGAATAAATTTCAAATTGAAATCAAAAAGCCGCACCTGTGAAAAATTGCAGATACGGCTTATTTTTTTGATAAATTACTCTAAAAACACGATATTTTTATAATACTTTTACAATATTTACC
>URUQ01000066.1 GCA_900551145.1 uncultured Eubacteriales bacterium | reverse complement strand
CTTGAATAATGGATAATAGTAATATATAATTTGCTTATATGGAAAAACTTATCGCAACCAACAAAAAAGCCTATCACGACTATTTCGTCGAGGACACCTACGAAGCGGGTATCGTGCTCGTGGGGTGCGAGGTGAAGTCTGTGCGTCTCGGACAAATCAATCTTCGAGACAGTTTCGTCATAATCAAAAACGGTGAAGTCTTTATGCTCGGCACGCACATATCGCCGTACAAAATGGGCAGTTATTACAACGTAGATCCTCGTCGCACACGCAAACTTTTGCTAAACCGCTCGGAAATCAACAAACTTCGCGGTAAGGTGGAACAAAAGGGATACACGCTCATACCTCTCAAAGTCTACTTCAAAGACGCACTCGTCAAGGTGGAAATCGGGCTTTGCAAAGGCAAAGAATTGCACGACAAACGCCAAGCAATCAAGGAAAAAGAAAACAACAGAAACTTGCAAAGAGTGATGAAAGAATACAACACTCGATAAAGTCTAAACTCGATTTTTGCAAAAAGAAAGCACGTCCTCGGACGTGCTTTTTCATATCGTTTTATTGCTTTATATCGATTATATACATCGCTTTATATCGATTATTTGTAATTTCTAATAAAGTTATTGAAGAAGCCTACGCAACTCGTGACGGCGTCGATATCCACGTTTTCGTCGGAAGCGTGCATTCCGCCGAGTTGTTTGAAAGTGAGCGGGCATGGGGTACAACGGATTGCGTTTTTTGAGATTTGTTGCAACACGCGACAGTCCGTGCCTCCGAACACCAAGAAGGGAACGACCGCAACGTCGGGATAAACCGTATTGAGCGCCTTTTTGTACATTTGGAAGCCTTCGCCTTTGATGTCAATCATCGGGGACGCTTCGCGGGATTGCAAAACTTCCATTTCGAGGTCGTACTTCTTTGCAAGTTTTTTGAGTTTTGCAAAGCATTTTTCGCTCGTGTCGTGTGGAGCGAAGCGGAGGTTTGCAACTACGGACGCTTCTTGCGGAATTACGTTTGGGGCAGGTGAGCCTTGGGACATAGTGAAAACCATCGTTGTGGTGAAGAGTCCTCCGCCGTACGCCGCGTTTACTTTCGGACCGATTTTTGCAAGCCACCAACCATTGATACCGATGAGGTGGCAGAACAATTTGAGCGGAGAGACGAGCGCGTCACCCATACCGTAAATCATTGCTTTTGCGGCTTTGGACGCTTTTGGTTTGAAAACGGTGTGTTTTTCGCAATAGTTTACGAATGCGGACAATCTTGCTATAGGCGTTTTTTTCGGGGGTTGAGAGCTGTGACCGCCTTTTCCGCGTGCGATAAATTTGACGTCTGCATAGCCTTTTTCCAAAATGCCGACTGCCGCAACGTCTTTTTTCATAACGCTTGCGCCTTTGCGCATAATCGCACCGCCTTCGTCAATTACGAGGAAGGGCGTTATACCTTGGGACTTGAACCAATCGCGCGCCATACTTGCACCGGGGCCCGAAGTCTCCTCGTTGTCGCTGTAACTTAAATACACGTCTTGCTCGGGTACAAAACCTTCCGCAATGAGTTCGTCACACGCTTGAATGGTGGAGAAGAGGGTGTTTTTGCAGTCCATTGCGCCTCTTCCGTACACTTTGCCGTCCACGATTTGTCCGCCGTAGGGAGGATAATGCCAATCGGACTCGACGACGGGCACGACGTCTTGGTGCGCCATAAGCACAAGAGGTTTATCCGAAGATTTGCCTTTCCACTTGTAAAGCAATGCGTCACCGCCCACTTGTATCTTTTGGCAGGTGGCAGTGACGTGCGGGAATTCCTCGTCCAAAACCTTGTGGAACGCATCGAAATACTCGTGGCCGCTGTTGGTGACGGTGGGGCATTGAATGAGTTTTACAAAACTATTGACATAACCGTTTTCGTATTTCATACTAACTCCTAAAAAGAAATTTATAATACAATTGTACAACGCCGGTCGCATTTATTCAAGCAAAATTTTAGATAGTTGAGCACACAAAGAGTGACTTGTGGCATAAATTTAAGTTCGATTTGAAGTTTTTTAACAAAATCAGTTGCAAGCAGTGCTTGATTATGATATATTAACACTTGCGCCGGCGTGGTGAAACTGGCAGACGCGCTGGACTCAAAATCCTGTGGACTAATCATCCGTGTCGGTTCGAGTCCGACCGCCGGCACCAACGAAAAAACAACCTTACGAAAACCGTGAGGTTGTTTTTTCATATATCCGCCCCGTCTCGCTTGCGAGTAAGGTGGCGGATATATAAAAAAATAGGGCGCATCGCGCTCGTAAGGTTGCTTTTGAGTGACCGTAGGCGGAACTTTGTACCGTCGGCATAAAGAAATTGCTTGCACACTGGATGGTGTGCGAATATGAAAAAACAGGGCACATCGCGCTCGTAAGGTTGCTTTTGAGTGACCGTAGGCGGAACTGTGTACCGCCGACATAAATAGACAGAGTGCTTGCACACTGGATGGTGTGCGAATATGAAAAAATAGGGCGCATTGCGTTCGTAAGGTTGCTTTTGAGTGCCCGTAGGCGGAACTGTGTACCGCACAAAAAAAAGACTGAGACAAATTGTCGCAGTCTTTTTTATTTGTAATAAAGAGCGTCGGAACTCCCCTAAATGCAATGACCCCCTCTTTCCGGACACGCCGGCATTTCTCCCACCACTCGTATAAGGACATTTCTCTACAATATTATCCGTCGCTCGCGGGGGAGACAATCGGCACTCACATAGAAGAGTATCGTCCCCTTATTATGCCACTCGTTCACCGATAAAAAGAACAACACTTATCGGTTCACTTGTACAACCGTCAAGTTCGGCGCTCCAACGCTCGTCGCCTTGCGACTCGAAGCTTCGAATAAGCACATACCGTTAATAAGTACGCTCCGAATAGGGGGCGTGTTGTCGTTGCCACAGCGATGATTTTTGCTCAATGTTCAAACTGTGAGTTGTACAAATTAGCGTAGAAACCACCTTTTGCAAGCAATTCTTCGTGAGTGCCTTTTTCTATGACGTTGCCTTTGTTCATAACGAGAATTAAGTCCGCATTTTTAATGGTCGAAAGGCGGTGCGCGACGATGAATGACGTTTTGTTGCTCATAAGCACTTCAAATGCTTGTTGAATTTTGATTTCCGTACGAGTGTCGATTGACGACGTTGCTTCGTCCAAAATGAGCATCGGCGGGTGGGTGAGCATAACGCGTGCGATACAAAGCAATTGCCTTTGACCTTGCGAGATGTTGCCTCCGTCATCACCGAGCACGGTGTCGTAGCCGTTTTCAAGGTGCATAATGAAGTTGTGGATATGCGCGTTTTTCGCTGCTTGGATAATTTCTTCGTCCGTGGCGTCGGGGTTGCCGTACGCGATATTTTCACGCACGGTGCCTTTTTTGAGCCACGTGTCTTGCAAGACCATACCGTAGTTGTGGCGGAGCGACTTTCTCGTGACCTCTGTTATATCTTTGCCTTCCACGCAAATTTTTCCGCTGTCGGCGTCGTAGAAGCGCATAAGAAGGTTGATTAAAGTCGTTTTTCCGCAGCCGGTAGGACCGACGATTGCGATGCGTTGACCGCTCTTGACGTTGAGTGAGAAGCCTTGAATTAGGGGAACTTCTTTGACGTAAGAGAAATAAACGTCTTCAATGGAAATATTGCCCTTAACGTCGGTAAGGTCATCAAAGCCCGCGTCGGAGGATTGGTTTGGTGCTTCGAGAAGATCAAAAACGCGGTTCGCCGCGGCGGTTGCCGTTTGAAGTTCGGTAACAACGCCCGTGATTTCGTTGAAAGGCTTTGTGTATTGGTTGGCGTAGGAAAGCACGCACGAGAGTGCGCCGACACTGAACGTGCTCATGCCAAGCAGTTCGTTGCCGTTGATAACGAGGTACGCGCCCAAAACGCATACCGCCACATACACTATGCCGTTGACGAATCTCGTGCAAGGATTGACTAAAGACGAGTAGAAAGCGGCATTCTGTCCGCATATTTTCAAATCGTTGTTGATAACGCTGAATCTACTTTCCGCGCGTTTTTCGTATCCGAAAAGTTTGACGACGCGTTGGTTGGAAAGCATTTCGGTGACAAGCCCCGTCATTTCACCGCGTTTTCTGGCTTGCAGTGCAAACATCTTGTGGCAACCGCGAGCGATAAAGTAGGCAACGAACAGCGAAAGAGGAGTGAGAAGCACGACTATTAATGCAATGAGCCAGTTGTACCAAATCATAAACGCGAGCGTGCCGACAATAGTAACTATACCGCTGAAAAGTTGCGAAAAGCCTTGTATGAGCCCGTCTGATATTTGGTCGATATCGTTGCCCACGCGCGACATCAAATCACCGTGGGAGTTGCTGTCGATATAGGAGAGCGGAACGTCGTTGAGCTTGGCGTACGCTTTGCGACGTAGGTCGCGAATAGTGCGGAAAGACGCAAAATTTATGCAAAGATTGCTGAGATATTGGGACAAAAACGCCGCCGCGATAAGCCCGCCGAGTATTCCCGAGTTTTTGAGAATGACACCGAAGTCCACGTTGTCTTTGCCTACGATGTAGTCCACCGTATTGCCGATAATGACCGGCGCAAGAAGCGTCGCGACTATTTGGATAACCGATAAAATCAACGCACCGATTATATATGGAAGATAGGGCCGTGCGAATTTGAGCAATTTTTTGATTGCGCCCGTTTGCATCTTTTTGGTTTGAGTTTTTGCGGAGGTTTTTTTCATTTGATTTCGTCCTCCTTGTTTTGAGACAGGCAAATCTCGCGATACACGGGGCAAGAGTCGATAAGTTCGTCGTGCGTGCCGAGTCCCACGACTTTTCCGTCGTCGAGCACGATTATAACGTCGCAATATTTGAGACTGGTTGCCCGTTGCGACACGGTGACGGTGGTGAGTCCTTTTTCCTCGCGCAATTCACCGAGTGCTTTGCGAAGTCTTGCGTCCGTTGCGAAGTCGAGCGCGCTGGAACTGTCGTCAAGCACCAAAATTTCGGGAGAAGAAACGAGCGCACGCGCGATGGTAAGACGTTGTCTTTGTCCGCCGGACAAATTCTTTCCGCCTTGCGCTATATACTCGTCAAGACCGTCTTTTTTGGCGTATACGAACTCCGCCGATTGTGAGATTTGAAGTGCTTCGTCTATTTCCTCGTCCGTGGCGTCCGCCTTGCCCCATTGCATATTTTCACGCACCGTGCCTTCAAAGAGCACTGCCTTTTGCGGTGCTACGCCAAATAGGGAATAGAGTTGCGCGTTGGTGTAGTTTTTGACGTCTTCGCCAAAGACTTTCACTTTGCCTTGCGTTGCGTCGTAAAGCCTCGTCATAAGGCTGACGAGTGTCGTTTTTCCGCTACCCGTACCGCCGAGTATGCCGACGCTTTGACCTCTTTGAACGGTTACGTTGACGTTTTCAAGAGATGGCGAAGGACTTGACGCATAGGTGAAAGATACGTCGGTGAGTTCGATTGCAGGAGCGTTCATATCGGGAGTTGCGCCTTCACCTTCTTGCATAGAGGACGTGACGGCAAAAACTTCGTTAATTCTCGCTGCGGAAGCAGACGCTTTGGTGAAGGTTACGAGCAAGTTGGCAAACACTATAAGAGCATTGAGAATTTGCGTCATATAGTTGACGAGCGCAATGATTTCACCTTGCGAAAGGTTGCCGTAATACACCGTTTTTCCGCCAAAATAGAGGATTGCGATTATTGCAATATTGAGCACGGCGTAGGTGAGAGGATTGAGAAGTGCGGAGAGCGCACCCACCTTTATTGAAGCAGAGGAAAGCTTTTCCGAAGCCTTGTCGAAGCCTGCTTTTTCTCTCTCTTCGGCGTCGAAAGCACGGATAACTCTTGCGCCGGACAAATTCTCTTTTGTAAGACGAGTTACGTCGTCGAGCTTGGCTTGAACGCTCTTATATTTGGGCATAGTAAGCGCAAGTATGAGTGCCAAAAGCCCCGCAATGACCAAAGCCGCCGCAATGAAGATAAGCGAGAGTTTGACATCGATTATCATTGCCATAACGATTGCGCCCACTGCAATAAACGGCGCACGCAAAACAAGGCGGATAAACATAAGCACCGCTTGTTGAGTTTGGTTGACGTCGCTGGTCATTCTCGTGATGAGAGAAGTGGTGGAAAACTTGTCGAGTTCGGCGTAAGTAAACGTGTTGATGTGCGCGTAAAGGTCGCGACGGAGATTCGTGCCGAAACCCATAGACGCTCTTGACGCAAAGAATTGCGCCGTGAGTGAAAAACCGAGTCCGAATACGCCAAGAGCAAGGATAATCAATCCGCCGTAAATCAAGCCCGAATAATCGCCGTTTTGTCCGCGCGGAATTGCGGTGTCGATTATCCAAGCCACGATGACGGGCACGATAAGCTCGAATACCGCTTCAACGAGTTTAAAGAACGGGCCTATTATTGTCTTTGACCAATAGCCTTTTAGATATTTTAGCAGTTTTGTCATTGATATTCCACTATAAATTATTTTCAAATAGTTATTTTATCATATCATTTCGCGATAGTAAACTTTTTGTGAAGCAGATTTTTGCTATGGCTCAAAATCGGCGCATAATATGGCAAAATTTACGAGGAGAGTATACAAATATCCGTACACTATTGACTCTGTCTCTTATAC
>URUQ01000065.1 GCA_900551145.1 uncultured Eubacteriales bacterium | reverse complement strand
TGCGTAAGAATTTCTGCAGCCTTGGCAGCACGAACGTCATCGCCTTCCGCAAGTGCAATGGTTTTGCCGAGTTTGCTTGCTCTGCTCATAAGATTTTCAACAAAATCTGTCATATAAAACTCCTAAAATGTCGCAATTGATTGCAATTGTTTTATTTTCGGGTATAATTATAAATAATAAATAAACAAAAATCAACAATAATGAGGACTTATTTTGAAAATTACCGCCGTCATAGCCGAATATAATCCATTCCACAACGGTCATCTCAAACAACTCAAAAAAGCAAAGCGCGAAACGGGCGCGGACGCTTTGGTTGTGGTTATGAGCGGTTCTTTCACTCAACACGGCGATTTGTGCGTGTGCGACAAATATACGAGAGCCAATTGGGCTATTCAAGCGGGTGCGGACCTTGTTTTGGAACTTCCCACCGTCTATTCGCTCTCAACCGCCAAAGGTTTTGCCGAAGGCGCACTCAAAACATTGTCTATGCTTGGCGAATTTACCCTCTCTTTCGGCACGGAAAGCGACGAGATAGAGGACTTAAATATGGCGGCAGAGTTTATGCGCCGTGAATCAAAAGATCTGTCCAACCTTCTCAAAGGCTATCTCAACGAGGGCTATTCCGTCGCAAAATCGCGCACTCTCGCACTCGACCAAATCCGTCCCGACATCTCCAACATGCTTCAATCTCCCAACAATATTTTGGCAGTGGAATACATGAAAGCGGGCTCGGCATACGGAGAAAAAGTGCAATATCATTCGGTGGAGCGAAAGCCCGACGACGGTAAAAAATTTCTTTCTTCCACAAAGATACGCGAACTTATGTCGCAAGGCGGGGACGTGTCGGCGTTTATCCCGCCCTTCGTCAACCTCGACAACGTCGTAAATATCGAAAAATACAATACGATTTCAACGTACGCAATGAAGGCAATGACCGCTTCCCAACTTAAAGATATTGCCAACATCAGCGAAGGTATGGAAAACCGCATAAGTCAGGCCTCTTTCACTTCAATGGAGGAGTTTTTGGGACTTACGAGCAAACGCTACACACGCTCCACTATCAAGCGTATTGCCGCTTGCGCGACGCTAGGCCTCGGCAAAGACCTCGTGGAACTTGCCAAAGAGCAAAAACCGTACTGTACGGTGCTTGCATTCAAGCCGTCAAAAAAGAAAGTGCTTTTTTCACTTCTTGCTCAAGGTGACGGATACTTCTTCTTCAAGCACAGCGATTGCGAAAAAGATTGCCCCGTAAGACCTCTCGTCGACCTCGACGAAAAGGCAAGCAAAATTCAAAAACTGTGTTACTAACGCAAAACTCGGTCGGAAACGGCCGTTTTTTTTACGATTTCAAGGCAAAAACAAGCCGTTTTAGGCTCATAAATTATGCCGTGGAATCATAATATTTTGCGTGGAAAACTTTGCAGAAAATTCAATCGCGCCAAAAGTAGGACAGCACATAAAGACTATCTCTGACCGCAAAATTTCTAGGCACGCAAAAAGCAGAAATATCCGCGCAAAAAACACAAAAATAGATTTTTCAAAAGTATTTGCCTGCATCGCTCTGTTTGCGTTTATGACACTTATGCTTGCAAAACCGGACTATTATTTGGCTTCGGCGCAAAAAGGACTTACGCTTTTTGCAACGAGCGTTTTGCCATCGCTCTTCCCTTTCTACTTTTGTTCGCTTATGCTCACGTATATGGGCGCGGTAAAAGGGATTTCGGGCCTTTGCGCAAAGCCCGTCAAACTTCTTTTCAACACTCCCAAAGAGAGTGCATACGCACTGTTTTTGAGCATGCTTTGCGGATATCCCGTAGGCGCAAGCACTTGCGAGGAATTATACGAGGCAGGGCTTTTGAGTCGCGACGACGTAAAAAGTACCGCGTCTTTTTGTTCGACGTCCGGACCTATATTTATCATCGGCACGATAGGCGGAGCGATATTCGGTGACGCACGCGTAGGTTGGATAGTTCTTGCTTCTCACTACGCAGGCGCGATAATCAACGGGCTAATTTACCGCAAACGCAAATCTTCTATCGACGAGCGCACACGAACTCTCAACGTCGATACCGACTCCGTACTATCAAAGGCAATCTCCAAAGCCACGCTCAATATGCTATACGTGGGCGGATACGTGGTAATATGCGGTATGCTCGTGGATACTTTGGAACTTTTCGGAATTAAAAATCTCGTCAAATCTCCCGACATATCCAATGCTTTGACTTCGATAATCTACGGACTTATCGAGATGACCAGAGGATGTCTTCAAAGCGCAAATTGCGCCTCTTTGCATCTCTCGACCATACTGTGCACGGGAGCGGTGTCATTCGGCGGATTGTCCGTAACGCTTCAAAACTACACTTTTTTGTCAAAATGCGGACTAAATCTCGGACAAATACTTTTGAGAAAAATCTCGCAATGCGCCGTTTCTATGCTCGTTGCATTCTTAATAGGATTCGCCTTGTGATAAATTTTGTAAAAAGTACAAAAATATTGTGTAAAATTTGACATAATATATTGACTTTTCGGCAATTCATTATGTAATGTATTGGCATAGGAGTTGAATTTTCAACAATTATCCGGAGGAAATCTATGAAAAAAACTTGGAGCAACACGGCACTTGTTGCTTATTCCCTATTGCCTAAAATCGCAAAAGAAATAGATTTTGCGATACAAAGTCGAGTAAAGTCGAGTTTTCAAAGCAGGCATTTGAAAATAGGTGTAAGCAACGAACAATTAATTGGTGAAATTCTCGATCTCACGGACGAGAAAAGAAAAATCGTCAATATGCGATACGTTGTGGCAACCGCGCTCAAACAGATGAAAGATAAAGACAGAAACATCTTGATAGAACGCATAGTAAAGAAAACGACATTTCAAGATATCTCGACCAACAACAACATATCACTGCGAACGGCATTCAGACGAGTGGCAATAGCCGAGGAAGAATTTGCACGCAACCTGCGCAAAAACGGTTACGACGAGCAGTGGTTTGAAAAAGAATACGGAAACGACAAACTGATTTTGCCGATAAGACGGCAGATAATGACGGACAAATATTTCGTCGCAAAAAATTTATAATCTCAACGCACAAAAGTAAAAATTGTTGAAAACTATGACTCAATACGGCGCATAGTGTGATTTCCTATTGCCGAAATTGCAAAATATGATATAAAAATCTCGCATAATTTGAAAAACAAGCGTTTATTCTCTCGTTTTCACCATTAATGTTTGACGATTTATATCGTCGAACTGTTTTTAAATCACAATCTTTTTTACGCAAATTAAGCACTTAAAAACGCCTCGGGAATCGAGGCGTTTTTCGTTAATTTCGTATGTTTTTCGGATACTGATTTTTGTCAAAATCACCAATAATATTTTGCGTTTTTCAGTTGATTACAGCCAATCGTTTCTGCAAAGTTTATATCGCAAAAACAAACATCTAACCATATCAATAGCAGTTTTTGATGCTTATATTGAGATATGCGTCCATATCGAAAATCGTCCACGGTGCAACCTCGGGCGGATACACTCTGAACGTCATCTCTTTGCCCGATACCGGGTGCTCGAATTTGAGCTCGCACGCCCAAAGGCAAAGCGAACATTTGCTCTTGTCGTTATTGCCATACTTCTTATCTCCGACGATGGGATTGCCCATATTGGACAACTGAACTCTTATTTGGTGTCCTCGTCCCGTTACGAGATTGACGAGAACGAGGCTTACGTCTTGTTTGGAGCAAAGCACTTTATAATCGAGTTCGGCGTATTTTGCGCCTTCGGAGAGTGCGGGAACGACCTTTACGGTGTTGGTATCGGCAAACTTTTTGAGATAGCAAGTGAGTTTATCGGCCTTGTATCTCGGCGTGCCGTCAACGATTGCAAGATATCTCTTTTCCACTTCACCATCTCTTATGGCTTGGCAAAGGCGAGATGCCGCTTTGGACGTTTTGGCAAACACCATTACGCCACCCGTGGGTCTGTCAAGGCGGTGTACAAGTCCGAGATACGCATCACCGGGTTTGTTATATGTTTCAACAAGGTATTGTTTGAGCATATTGACCATATCCGGGTCACCGCTTTCGTCTGCTTGCACGGGCACGTCGTAAGGTTTGACGACGACGAGCACGTGATTGTCTTCATATACGATTTTCAAGTCTTTGTAAGTCATAATCATATTTCCGTAGTGTTTTTTTGATAATGTGCGTCAGTTTTGGAAAGTTGCAAAAGCAGTGCAACCTTGCGGAAGAATAAGCCCCTCTTGCGTAGCAAGACCTATCTCGTCCGCGTCGATAATTGCGTTTTTACCGAGTGAGAGTTTGAGGATATTTGCCATAACCGTGGGTTGAAGCCCCGTCGTGTAACTGTTTAGGCACACAAACAACGGTTGCTCGCTCAAAAGACCGGCAACGAGCTCCACGAGCTCTGATATACCCTCTTCTATCTTCCACTTTTCACCGTTAGGTCCTCTTCCGAAACTCGGCGGATCGAGGATAATCGCGTCGTATTTTCTTACGCGCCTTATCTCTCTTTGGCAAAATTTGAAGCAGTCGTCGATAATGTATCGCATACCGTTATTGTCGAGTCCGCTGAGACGTACGTTATCTCCCGCACGCTCTACCATAGCCTTTGCGCTGTCCACGTGGCACACGCTTGCGCCCGCTTTCAAGCACGCAACGGACGCCGCGCCCGTATAACCGAAGAGATTGAGCACGCTTATAGGTCTGCCCGCGTTTGAGATGAGGTTCATCATTCTGTCCCAGTTGACCGCTTGCTCGGGGAAAAGCCCCGTGTGTTTAAAGCCCATCAGTTTGAGTGAGAACTTCAAATCGCGCCACGAAACGACAAACTCGGACGGGATATTCCTCTTGTACTTCCACATACCGCCACCCGTCTGGCTACGCTCGTAAATCGCGTCTATACCCTCATAAGAGCGAAGCGGTTTCTTTGCGTGCCATATAACTTGCGGATCGGGGCGCAAAAGCGTATAATCCCCCCACTTTTCGAGTTTTTCACCGTCACCGGTTGCGAGGACGGTATATTCTTTCCAATCGGGTGCAACTCTCATTACGCTTTCTTGACGGATATCGTAACGGTGTCGCCGTTGATATCGCACTCTTTAGTAAATCCGTCCAAATGCTCGGATATGCCGTCTGCAAGAACGTCTTTGAGGAAGTCCGCGTTTTGCAAAACTTGCTTTGCAATGCCTTCCGCACGATAGCCGATCACGATATGGTCGGTGACCTCGAAGCCTGCTTCCTTTCGCATATTTTGGATCTTGGATACAATCTCTCTTTCAACGCCTTCAAAAATAAGTGAATCGTTGAGCGTTGTATCGAGAACAACCGTCGTTTCGCCGTCGCTTTCGCTGGAATAACCTTCCTTATTCTTCATACTGATAAGCAAGTCGTCTTGAGAAAGCTCAACGTCTCTGCCGCCTGCGTTGAATTTGAACAAATCACCCTTCTTGACCGCAGCGACAATTTCGCTTGCACGTTCTTGCAATACGCCTCTGATTGCGCCGAGCAAACTGCCGTATTTGGGTCCGAGCGTTTTGAGTTGCGGTTTAAGTTCGTAATTGATGAAGCCGTCACTTGTATCCGACACCTCGACGGACTTGACGTTGAGTTCGTCCTCGACGAGTTCTTTAAGGCTTTGCGGAAGCTCGTATCTGCCATTGTAGAAGAGTTTTGCGAGCGGTTGTCTGTTTTTGAGGTTGGACTTGTTTCTTGCCGCTCTTCCGAGCACGACAAGTTTGAGCACGTCGCCCATACCCGCTTCGAGTTTCTTGTCAATCATCTTCTCGTTCGCTACGGGGAAAGAGCAAAGGTGCACGCTTTCGGGCGCGGATTTGTCGAAGTTGCGCACGAGATTTTGATAAATCTCTTCCGCCATAAACGGAACGTACGGCGCAATAATCTTACTCAGCGTCGAAAGAACGGTATAAAGTGTGGTATACGCCGCTTCCTTATTCTTGGACATATCGCTTCCCCAGAAACGATCGCGCGAACGACGCACGTACCAGTTGGAAAGGATGTCCACGAAGTCTCCGATTGCACGAGAAGTCTCGGTGATCTTGTATTCGTTGAGACCTTCGTCCACGAATTTAATAAGCGAATTGAGGGCGGACAAAATCCACTTGTCCATAATCGTCAATTGTTGGTCTTCAAGTTTGTGTTCCGTAGGATTGAATTTGTCAATTTCCGCGTAAAGGACAAAGAACGCGTACGTATTCCAAAGCGTGCCCATAAACTTGCGTTGAGACTCGCTTACGGTGTCGGCGTGGAAGCGTGAAGGCAACCACGGCGCGCTCGTCGTGTAGAAATACCATCTCGTTGCGTCCGCACCTTGTTTGTCGAGAACCGTCCACGGATCTACGACGTTGCCCTTATGTTTGGACATCTTGATGCCGTCTTTATCATTGACGTGTCCCAAAACTATGCAGTTTTTGAAAGGAGCGCGTCCGAAAAGCACCGTGTTGACTGCAAGCAAGGTGTAGAACCAACCTCTCGTTTGGTCGATAGCCTCGGAAATGAAGTCCGCGGGGAAAACCTTTTCAAAAATCTCTTTGTTTTCAAACGGATAGTGCCATTGTGCAAACGGCATAGAACCGGAGTCAAACCAGCAGTCAAGCACTTCGGGCGTGCGTTCCATCGTTCCGCCGCACTCGCATTCCCACTTTACTTCGTCGATATACGGACGATGCAACTCTACGTCGTGGTCGAGATGCGCTTTTTTGCGCAATTCCTCTCTCGAACCGATGACATGCACCTTTCCGCACTTGTTGCATACCCAAATCGGGAGCGGAGTGCCCCAGTATCTTTCACGAGAAATGCCCCAGTCGATGACGTTTTCGAGGAAGTTGCCCATACGACCGTTTTTGATGGTCTCGGGCATCCAGTTTACGGAGTCGTTGGCAACGAGAAGTTGCTCTTTGACAGCCGTCATCTTTACGAACCAACTTGAACGAGCATAGTAAAGAAGCGGTGTGTCGCAACGCCAGCAAAACGGATAACTGTGTGTGAATTTAAGAGTCTTAAAGAGCTTGTTTTCACTCTTCAATTTCTCGATAATGTACTTGTCCGCATCTTTGCAGAAAAGTCCCTTAAAGTCGTAAACCTCATCCTTAAATCTGCCTCTGTCGTCAACCATTTGGACGAAAGGAAGATTGTATTTTTTGCCGACTTTGCTGTCGTCTTCACCGAATGCGGGAGCGATGTGGACTACTGTCTCTTATACACATCTCCGAGCCCACGAGACGGACTCCTATCTCGTAT
>URUQ01000064.1 GCA_900551145.1 uncultured Eubacteriales bacterium | reverse complement strand
AGATAGGAGTCCGTCTCGTGGGCTCGGAGATGTGTATAAGAGACAGAGATAAAACTGCTTGAACACGTCGACGCAAAATGGATAACGGCGGAGGAAATCGATGAATATGAATTTTGCCCCGCGGACGAGGATATCCTTGCAAAAATAAAATCAGAATATAGACGGTGCATATAATGTAAGACTGCATCAATGAAAAGAGGGAAATTATGATAAACGTAATAGTAAACGAAAAGAACGTACAAGTAAAAGAAGGCACGAGAGTGCTCGACTTGCTCAAAGATGAGGATAAGACCAAATACATGGTTTGCAAACTCGGCACGCAAGTGAAAGAACTCAACCGCAAACTCTCGGACAAGGACGAGGGCAAGAAAATCGAATTTTTGGGGCTAGAAAACATAGAGGCGGGCAAGGCGTACGAAGCAAGCTTGCGCTTTATATTCTCTATGGCGTTTTTCCGCCTTTATCCCGACGTGAAAATACGTTTCAGCTACAACGCATCGCGCTCGGTATTTTGCCAAGTTTTGACGCCCGGCTTCAATATCTCAACGGCGGTTGCAAAAATTAAGGCGGAAGTGGACGCTATCATAGCGCAAAATCTGCCTATCGAGCGTATTACGGTTTCCACTGACGAGGCGGCGGAAATATACAAGAAAATGAACGGTTTTGACAAGCTCGAAATGCTCAAATACCGTCCCGAAAGCAACGTCAACATTTACAAGTGCGGTGAATACTACGACTATATGCACTCGTATATGGTGCCGTCCACGGGGTGCATACACTCATACGAGGTGAGACCGTACAGCCCGGGCATCATTATCCAATATCCGAGATACGAACTGGGTGCGAAGATACCCGAATTTGTGGAAGAGAGTATGTACGGACGCACGCTTCAAAGAGCGTATTTGTGGGCTAAAAAGACCAAAACGCAGACTATTGCCGAGATAAACAAGAGAGTCGAGGACGGCAACGAACTCGATTTCGTGCAAATGTGCGAGGCAAAACACAATCGCATGCTTGCCGAGCTTGGCGAAGAAATCAACAGAGATATCGAAAATATCCGCCTTATCTGCATTGCGGGTCCGTCGTCGAGCGGAAAAACGACGTTCTGCAATCGCGTGCGCATAGAACTTTTGTCGCGCGGTATCAATCCCGTTATGATATCCATGGACGACTACTATCTCGAAAGAGATAAGATTTGCGAGCTTCAAGGCAAGAGCCGTGACGAAGTTGACCTCGAACATATCAATTGCCTCGATATAGAGCAATTCAACAAAGATTTGTTTGACCTAATCAACGGTGAGGAAGTCACGCTTCCCAAATTCAACTTCAAGATAGGCAAGCGGGAATTGGGCAGAACTATAAAAGTGGACGAACATAGCCCCATTATCATCGAAGGTATACACGCGCTCAACGAAAAGCTTACGTCCTCTATCCCAAAACACCAAAAATACAAAATCTATATTGCACCGCAATTGCCTGTCAATATAGACAATCATTCTCCGCTCAATACCACGGACTTGCGCCTCATAAGACGTATAGTGCGCGATATGCAATTCCGCAACTATCCCGCGGCAAATACAATCGATATGTGGCAATCCGTGCGTAGCGGTGAATTTAGATGGATATATCCCAACCAAGAGGGTGCAAACTTCGTGTTCAATTCCGCGCTCCCGTACGAACTTTGCGTGCTTAAAAAACTCGCAATGCCCGCACTTCGCGAAATCAAGTACACCGATCCGCAATTCCTCGTGGCAAACAGACTGATTAAATATCTCAAATACTTCAAGACCATCGAGGATGAGTCCATTATCCCGTGCAACTCGCTTATCCGTGAGTTTATCGGCGGAAGTTGCTTCGACGTTTGATGATTGACCGCACGAAAACTAAGTGCTATCATAATGACGTTTTGACGTAAAAGAGGGTTTATATGGCTAAAATAGCAGTTGTAGGTATGGGACAAGGCGGTATGGTTGCCGCAGTCAAACTTGCGGAAGCGGGTTATGACGTTTCGATTTTTGAAAAGGAAGCGAGGGGACACGTCGGTTACGACTGGCGCGACGATATACGTTCTGACGTTTTTCAAGCGGTGGAAATGCCTATGCCCGATAGGAACGTGTATTGCCAAAAAAGCAAATGGCTCTTCGTCTCTCCCAACGAAGAATACACCTTGCCCGTGCCTCCGTGTCCGCCTATGGAAGAAATCTCCGTGTACCGCACCAAGCTTTCGGAATACTTTGCAAAGCAAGCGGAAAATGTGGGGTGCAAACTGCACTACGATAGCAAAGTGACCTCTCTCGTCATCAAAAACGATGTCGTAAATGGCGTCGTTGTCGGCGGGAAAGAACTGTATTTCGACCTCGTTATAGACGCAAGCGGTATGCACTCGCCTTTCCGTGCGCAGATTCCTAATAAATTTCATATTCAAGCGCAACCCGCACCCGACGATATTATGTACGGATATCGCGCGTTTTTCAAGCGCGTGGAAGGTGCTACGCCTCGCGATCCCGAGATAAACAGCACTCTTACGCTCAAACACCTCGGAAGCGTGGGTATAAGTTGGTGCAACCTCAATGAGGACAATCTCGTGGACGTACTTATAGGCAGAGTGGGCGGTCTTGACGATAAGGAGATAGAATATTCCGTCAACGCATTGAGAGCAAGCAATCCCATTCTCGGCACGGAAGTCGTGAGCGAGAAGAAGGTAGAAATCTGCCTTAGAATGTCCATTGCAAGAGCGGTGGCAGACGGTTACGTTGCAATAGGTGACAGCGCGTTTATGACTATGCCTCTTATGGGTAGCGGTATAGAATCGTCAATGAAAGCGGGCAAAATGTTCGCTTATTACGTCATCAACAACGGTATAGAGGAGTTTACGGCAAATAATACGTGGGGATTTTACCGCAAGTATATGACGGAACTTGGTGCGGATTTCGCGTTCGTGGATGTGCTAAAACGCTGGGCGCTTTCGCTCGATCCCAAGACTATTGATTGGGTGTTTGGAGGCGGGCTTATAGAAAAGAGCGACCTTGCGCTCGTCACGACGGATACGAGCGGACAAAAACCCAAAATGTCGGCAAAATCGATTTTCAAAAAGATTTTCTTGCTTTTGGGACACTTCGGACTCGTGTGCAAAGCGGTCGGTTGCCTTTTGAGAAGTTTGAAGGCAAAACGCATTGCAAAGAGTATCCCCAAGAAGTACGATATCCGCAAAATCAACAAGTGGACGAAGAAATACAACAAAATCATCTATAAAAACTAAATATCGAATATGTATAAAATAGCGCGAGTCGGCTTGCATCATTTTGAAGAGCCTTGTTTATCGGGGACGAGAGGTAGCGGAACTATCTTTTTTTCCGGTTGCAACTTGCGTTGTTTATTTTGTCAAAATTTTGAGATTTCACACGGCGGGAAAGGGCTTGAAATATCAGAAAAACAACTTATCGATTGCATGCTCTATCTCAAAGATATCGGAGCGCACAATATCAATCTCGTGACGCCGTCCAATTACACCTTGGCACTTGCCAAAACGCTTGAAACGGCAAAAAACAAGGTGAATTTGCCTATCGTGTGGAACAGTAGCGGATACGAAACCGTCGCGAACCTAAAAAAACTCGACGGACTCGTGGACGTGTATTTGCCGGACTTCAAGTATAGCGACGACGACCTTGCGTGGGAGTATTCGCATGCCAAAGGGTACGAGGACGTCGCAATCAAAGCGATTGCCGAGATGCGCCGTCAGCAACCCATAGACGTCTTTGATGAGGACGATATGATGAAAAAGGGCGTCATCGTGCGACATCTCGTTTTGCCAAACGCAATCGAGAATACGAGAGGCGTGCTAAAAGATATCGCAAGCATTGATAAAGATATGATTGTGAGTCTTATGGGACAGTATTTCCCGACGCCCGCCGTTGAGACTCACCCCGTGCTTTTTAGGCGTATAACGCAAGAGGAGTACGGCGAGGCGACGGACGCATTCTTTGATGCGGGACTTACCAACGGCTTTTCGCAAGAACTCGACAGTGCAACGGAAGAGTATGTGCCCGACTTCGATTTGCAAGCGTTGCAAGCGATATTGGCGCGCAACGAGAATAAATAAGCATTGCGTAAAACTTTGCGCTGTGCGCTATCGTAATTTAATATTAAGATTATCAAGCATATAAGGAATAAATTCGGAGCGGAGAAAAACACAAATCGTATTATCTGAAAAAAATGTCGAAAATCGGTTGCGCAAATTTGGCTTGTATGCTAACATACTTTCAATGTAAAGGTTGGAGGGCAAGATGACTCAAAGCATTGTCAAAATCAAGAAAACTCTTCACATTGTGACACCGAGTGTCGCATCGGATGTGTTTTCTTCCTTCGACGAGTGCCTCATTCCCTCTATCGATACAATAATTGCCTAACGAAGATGTCCCAAGCGGACATCTTTTTTTTGCCCTCGAAGGCAAATAAGGCTTATTTCGTCACAAACAATTATATATAGGAGAAAGACAATGAACAATCAACTCGTTTATGACGTCAACGACAGACCGCCTTTTGGCAAGATGCTCATCTTTGCATTCCAACAAGTGCTTGCAATTATGGCAGCAACCATCGCCGTGCCGACTATCATCGGTCTTCCGACGCAAATTCCCGCCGCAATCCTCGGCGCAGGTATCGGCACGATAGTGTACCTTCTCTTTACAAAATTCAAAAGCCCCGTCATTATATCCAGCTCGTTTGCGTTTTTGAGTTCGCTCTCGACGGCAATCGCATTCGGATATTGCGGAATTATCCTCGGCGGTATTTTGGCAGGTCTCGTATACGTGGTGCTTGCGCTCATCATTAAGTTCGTGGGTAGCAAATGGGTGTCCAAGCTTATGCCTCCCGTCATCATCGGGCCTACGGTTGCGCTCATCGGTCTTTCTTTGGCAGGCAGTGCAATGGGGGACATCGTCAAGGCAAGCGGTGCAACCGTCAACGCGAGCTACAACCTCATCGCTCTCCTATGCGGCCTTGTGACGCTCATCACGATTTGCATCTGCTCCACTCAAAAGAAATTCAAAATGGGACGCCTCATTCCGTTCATCATCGGTATCGGCACGGGCTATGCGGTGGCTTCATTCTTCTCGATTTTCGGATACTGCTTCGACGTCGAATACCTCAAGATAGTCAACTGGAAACCGCTCGTTGAAAACTTTGTAAAGGACGGCTCTTTCACGGGTGTAACCGCTTTCTTGAACTATCCCGACTTTGCGCTTATCGAAGCCATTAAAGAACTCGTAAACGGCAACGTAAGCGAGGCTATCTTGACTGCAAGCAAAGGCACTGCAACGACCATCACTTGGGCGGGCGTCGGTGAAATCATGCTTGCGTTCATACCCGTCGCACTCGTCGTCTTTGCAGAGCATATCGCAGACCACAAGAACCTCGGTTCTATCATCGGACGCGACCTCGTGGAAGGTGAACCCGGTCTTTGCCGTACGCTCCTCGGCGACGGCGTTGGCTCTATCGCGGGCACGGTGTTCGGTGTTTGCCCCAACACCACTTACGGTGAAAGCGTCGGTTGCGTCGCAATCACCAAAAACGCTTCCGTATCCACGATTTTCACGGCTGCGATTATGTGCATAATCCTTTCCTTCATCAGCCCGATTATGACACTGTTGCAAACTATCCCCAGTTGCGTAATGGGCGGTGTATGCCTCACGCTCTACGGATTTATCGCGGTAAGCGGTCTCAAAATGTTCAAAAACATCGACCTCGGCGACAACAAAAACCTCTTCACGGTCTCTACAATCCTCATCTCGGGTATCGGCGGACTCTCAATCAAAATTCCGTACAAGATACTTGCAAGCGACGTAATCGGTCAAACCATTGATAATGGCGCAATCGTAGACGTAGTGCTTACCCCCGCCGGAACGGTTGAAAAGACAATCACAATCACCTCTATCGCAACCGCGCTTATCCTCGGCATCGTAGTGCACGCAATTATCCAAGCAATCGAGAAAAAGCAAGGCGACGACAATCAATCCGACGAACCCGAAAGCCTTATCGCGGGCGCAATCGCTCCCAAAGCAAATTTTGAGGTCGGCGTAAACGAAATTGCTATCGAGAAACAAAAGGAAAGAGAAGAGGCAGTCGTCGAAGAATTCCGCAAGGAAGAGGCACAAGAAGCACAAGAAGACGGCGAAATCACCATAACGGAAGAATAATCCGCACAAAAATAAGTAAAATTATTAGAGGCTATATATGAAAGAATATCCGAACGTAACGATTTTCAATCATCCGCTCATTCAACACAAGGTTGCAATCTTGCGCGATGAAAAGACAAGCATGAAAGAGTTTAGAGAACTCGTTGAGGAAATCACCACGCTTATGGTGTACGAGGCGTTCAAAGACGTTCCCACCAAGAAGGTCATGGTAAAAACTCCTCTTGAAGAGTGCGAACAAACCATGGTCGCAGACGGTGCGGTCACTATCGTCCCCATTTTGAGAGCGGGACTCGGTATGGTCAACGGCGTGCATACGCTTTTCCCCACGGCAAGAGTGGGACATATCGGACTCTACCGCGACGAGGAAACTCTTGAACCGCACGAGTATTATTGCAAGCTTCCCGACGGCATTGAAAACTCCATCGCAATCCTTCTCGACCCGATGCTCGCAACGGGTGGCAGTGCAGTCGGAGCAATCGACCTTCTCAAAAAGCGCGGTTGCAAAGAGATCCGCCTTATGAACATTATCGGCGCACCGATCGGTGTCGAAGCCGTTGCCAACGCACACCCCGACGTCAAGATATACGTCTCGACGCTTGATCGTCAACTCAACGACGTGGGATATATTTTGCCGGGGCTCGGAGATGCCGGCGACCGCCTCTTCGGCACGAAATAAAGCCACTATTGAGCGAAAAGCATTGGACGCGATTGACGCAAAGCGTAACAATCGCTATTCCGTCACTTCGTTCCTTACAAAGCCCCTTGTCCAACAACTCACGTACGCATTAGTACGTTAGGGTTGCTGTTCAAAGGGCTTTTTCGCGCTCTTCATCTCAATATCGGCTTTATTACAATAACGCCCAAAACGCAACTAACTGTGTCAACACCCATCCGCTACAAAATCACGTACGCTTTAGTACGTTGGGTTTTGTATCGGGTGGGTGTTTCATTGTTATTTATCGCTTTTCAATATTTGCTTTATTGAAAGTAGGTGCTAAATAGCGAACAACTTTGGAAGAGCCGTCCGCTAATCGGACTGTCTCTTATACACATCTGACGCTGCCGACGAATTAGACGGTGGAGATCTC